>CAJBSR010000291.1 GCA_903958285.1 uncultured Sphingomonadales bacterium | reverse complement strand
GCGACCAGTAGGAGCCGAACTCGCTGTCCTTGGTGTGGTGGATCGGGGCTTCGGTCCGCAGACGGCGCATCACTTCATGGATCGATCCATCGGCGAAACGGTCCGGACGCGCGGGGTGGATGGTTGCAAGATTTTCGGTCGTCATTTCAGGCTTCCTCTAGCATTTTGTTTTGTGTGGTTTCGTCATCGGCCAGATTGGCCACGATCTGGTCCAGCGCCCCCGACAAGGCGGCGATGCCGGCGGGGGTAAGGCCGGTGAAGGTTCGGTCGAGCATGTGGTCGATGCGTTCACGCAGGCCGGGCAAAAGATCATGCGCGCGCGGCGTGGCGGCGATCTGCCAGACGCGGCGGTCGTCCGGATTGGCAACGCGCATCACCAGCCCTTTGCGCTCCATGATATCGACGGTGTTGCCGACGCTCGCACGTTCGAGTTCAAGGACACGGGCGAGTTCACTTTGCGTGATCCCTTCCTGACGCAGCACATAAGCGAGCAGCCGCCATTGGGTGCGGCTGAGGTCATGATCGGCGAGCGCGGCGTCGATCCGCCGGCTCAACAACCGCACGATTTCATCGAAGCGGAAGCTCAGAGCTTCAAGCGCAGAGGGGAAATTGGAACCCGGCATGTGGACGAGAATTCCTTACTCCGTCCGATTCGTCAACTATCTTACAATATTATATCTGACGATCTGGCCGATGGACGTGAACTTCAATCACCAAGGGCGCGGCGGACCGACCGGGCGAAGGCCTGTCCGCCGTCCTGCGCAAAGGCTAAGAAGAGCGACGGCTCAATCACTTCCAACTCCATCAGGTTGAAGGTGTCAGCCGACGCGCGGACCATATCCACGCGCGCATAGAGCGGCGCATCGAGCGCTGCGGCCAATGTCGCTGCCGCCAATGCTAGGGCAGCATCGGGCGGCGTGACCGCGACTTCGCGTCCGCCAAATTGTTCCTGCACGCGAAAGTCACCTGCGGCTGGCGTCTTCAGGATGGCGTGGCTGAACTGGTCCTCAAAGTAGAAGAGCGAGAACTCCCCCTCGGCCGCGATGGCGGGCATCATCGGCTGGATGAGCATGTCGCGTCCCCGCACATCGGCGGGGATGGGGTCGCCGGATTTCAGGAGATAGGTGCCATCCGCGCCCCCGGAAATCGTTGGTTTGATGACAAGGGCATCGCTTTTAAACGTCCTGCATGCGGCCTCCATATCTGCCGTGTCGAGGGCTGGTGCTGCGTGCGTTGGAACCACGCTGACACCGCTTTCGGCCAGCTCGAGCAGATAGGCTTTGTCGGTGTTCCACCGCAGCAGGGGGATGCTGTTCGCCATGCGCACGCCCTGCGCTTCCCATCTGTCCAGCGCATCAAACCAGATGTCGGGTCGGCGCTGATAGCCCCAGGCAAGGAGCGGAAGGACAAGCGGGAACTCGCTCAAATCCCCCGCATCGGTCCAAGGCCAGAACTGGAGCTGGTCGCCAAACAGCGCCCGAAACTGGTTCGCATAAGGGTGCCAGTTTTCTTCATAGTCAGGGTGCGGCGTCAGAATGCAGATGTCTTTCATGCAATCCTCTTGCAACGGTCCACGTGGACTGGCAAGTTTCAGTCTGAAACTTATAAAGGACTTGAAGATGATCCTCTACGGCAGCCCGATTTCCCCCTTTGTCCGCAAGGTGCTCGTCTTCGCCGCCGAAAAGGGCATTGAACTGGAATTGGTGCCCGTCGGCATCGGTGATCCGAATCCGGACTTCAACGCGTGCAGCCCCTTCCGCAAAATGCCAGCGCTGCGCGACGGTGATTTTAGCATTTCGGATTCAACCGCCATCGTGACCTATCTTGACACTAAGCAGCCGGAGCACAGCCTCATCCCGGCCGATGCGCAAGGGCGCGCCCGGACCGTCTGGTTTGACGAGTTTGGAGACACGATTGTTGCAGCGGCAGCAGGCAAGGTTTTCTTCAACACTATCGTTTCCCCGCGCTTCCTGAAGAAGGAGGGCGATGCGGCCCTGATCGCGCAGGGCGAGGCTGAGTTTGTCCCGGTGTGCGACTATCTGGAAAGCGTCATTCCGGCGTCGGGATATCTGGTGGGCGATGCGTTTTCGCTGGCTGACATTTCGGCGGCCACCAGCTTTGTGAATGCCGCGCATTGCGGCATGGTGCCCGATGCTGCGACCTATCCGAAGCTGACGGCCTATCTCGCGTCGATCTTCGGACGTCCGAGCTTTGCCACATGGATTGCGCGGGAGAAGAAGATACTGGGGCGTTAATCAGGCCAGCAGATAGTCCGACACATAGCCGTTGGTCTTGCGCTCATGTCCGAAGGTGGACATGGGCCCATGGCCCGGTACGAAGGCGGTTTCGCTGCCCAATGGCCACAGCTTCTGCGTGATTGAATCGATCAGTTGCTGGTGGTTGCCCTTGGGGAAGTCCGTCCGGCCAATTGACCCCTGAAACAGCACGTCCCCGACCACCGCGAAGTGCGATGGGGCGTGATAGAAGACGACATGGCCCGGCGTGTGGCCGGGACAGTGGATGACGTCGAGTGTAAGGTTGCCGACCGTGACGGTATCGCCGTCCACCAGCCAGCGGTCAGGCTCAAATGTCCGGGCGTCCATGCCCCAGCGCTTCCCGTCGTCATCCAGCTGCGCGATCCAGAAGCGGTCATCCTCATGCGGGCCTTCGATTGGCACGCCAAGTTCCTTGGCAAGGATGCCCGCCTGCCCACAATGGTCGAGATGACCATGGGTGATGAGCAGCTTTTCAATCGTCACGCCTTGCTTGGCCGCCGCGCCTTTGAGCAGCGCCAGATCTCCACCGGGATCGGTAAAGGCGCCACGCATCGTTTCCGTGCACCAGATGAGGCAGCAATTCTGCTGCAACGGCGTGACGGGGATGATGGCGGCTTGGAGCGGTGGTTTGGCAGACATAAGGGCTTTCTTGCGCGAAAGGCGCGGGTCTAGTCCAGCAGATTCCGATAGTCCGGCTCACCCTTGCCGGTGATGCTTAGAAGATCACCATCGCGCATCGTGCGGATGGGGCCGGCATAATGCTTATCCGCGCCCAGCGTAACCAGCCGCATCAGCGGCTTTGGCAATGACGGCACGACGTGCGTGAAGGCGAGCATTTTCGCGCCTGCCGCTGTCGCGCTGTCAGCGGCGGCTTCGGGCGTGATGTGATAATTCTGGATATCGCGGAAAATCTTGGCGCGGCCCGGTTGTCCGTTCCGTTCTGCGGCTTTGGCCATTTCTTCAACAAGGCGCGGCTGGAGGACTTCATAGACCAGCACGTCGCTGCCTTTGGCGATCTTGGCGATGGACGGGTCGGTGGTTGTGTCTCCGCTGATCGTCACGCTCTTGCCCTGCCAGTCGACCCGATAACCGAAGGCGGGAGAGATTGGGCCATGGCTGACCGGGAACGCGGTGATCTTCACGCCATCCTTATCATAGACGACACCGGGATTGATCACTGTGGATGCAAAGCCGAAGCCCGACGGCGGGACTGCAGCTGTGCCGTGATGCGCGATTCGAAAGCCGCCATCCGGGCTATAAGCGATGTTCAAACCTTCGGCGATTTTCTGCGTGCCTTCGGGTCCGATGATCGGAAGCGCCGTTGCGGCACTCGTCCCTGCCCAGCGTTGCAGCGCGAGCGGGCCAAGCCCTTCAAAATGATCGGAATGGAGGTGTGTCAGGAACACGCCTTGCACTTTGCCGAGCGGGAGGCCCATCATTGAGAGCGTTTCGCCCGCGCCTTCGCCTGCATCAAAAATGAACAGCTTACCGTCCGCGACAACGACGGTGCAGGCAGAAGCCCGGTCCCGGCTCGGCAGGGGAGACCCTGTACCACAAAAGCCGACATGGAGCGCTTTGGGGTCGAGCGTCGCCATCACGTCGCGCGCCATCGCCTTGTCGAGCGCACGTTCAAAGACGCGCATCATGATGGTATCACGATTGGCGAAAGCGATGCCGCCAGCGAGGACCAAGAGGCCGGAGAGAGTGAGTGCGATCCGGCCTGATGTCTTCATATCGTGAAACTCTCCCCACACCCGCAGCTGCCTTTGGCATTGGGATTGTTGAAGACAAACCCTGCGGTGAAGTCATCTTCTTGCCAGTCCATCGTCGAGCCGACAAGGTACAGAACCGACGCGCCATCGATAAAAAGCACGCCGCCCGGCGTTTCGATGCGTTCATCGAAGCTGTTGGATTCGTTCACATAATCGACCGAATAGGCAAGGCCCGAACACCCCCGGCGCGGGGTGGAGAGCTTGACGCCAATGGTGCCCTCGGGGGCTTTGGACATGAGATCAGCGATGCGGGCTTCAGCAGGCGGCGTCAGCAAAACAGCGGCGGGACGGGCGCGGATTTTGGTTTCGGTGCTCATAGCATTCCCAACTCCAAACGGGCTTCATCGGTCATATTGGCGGGCGACCATGGTGGATCCCAAACAAGGTGGACCTCACAATCGCCAACGCCCGGAACCGCGCCGACGCGCAGCTCGACTTCGCCCGGCATTGATTCCGCAACCGGGCAATGCGGTGTCGTCAGCGTCATCGTGACGTTCACATGGCCGCCATTGACCTCGACATTGTAGATGAGACCGAGGTCGTAAATGTTGACCGGAATTTCCGGATCAAAGATCTCCTTGAGCGCGGCGACAACCTCATCGTGAAGGTCGCCACCCGGCTCACCTGCGGGCACGGAGGCAGGTTTTTGCGCGAGGAACCCTTCCAGATAATCCTTCTTGCGCTCCAGCTTTTCAGCAGGGGCTTCTACATCCGACACGCGCGCCTTGGGCGGCGGGGGGACGCTGTCGACTTCTTCAATCCGGATCTCATCACTCATCCGAAAATCCTCTTCACTCGTTCCAGACCGCGCACCAGCGCGGCGACGTCTTCCACGTCATTGTAAATGCCAAAGCTGGCGCGCGCAGTGGCCGCCACCCCCAAATGGTCCATCAGCGGCTGGGCACAATGGTGCCCCGCGCGGATCGCCACATTTTCTTCGTCCAATATGGTGCCGACATCATGCGGATGCACCCCTTCGACCTCAAAGGAAACGATGCCCGCCGCGTCGTCCGGCCCGAACAGACGGATGCTGTTCATGCGGCGCAGCGCATCGCGCGTTTCACGGACGAGTGCCTGTTCATGCGCGTGGATGACGTCCAGCCCGATAGCCTCGACATAATCAATGGCAGCGGCCAGCGCGATCACTTCGACGATGGCAGGCGTGCCCGCTTCGAACCGCGCAGGGGGCGGGGCATAGGTCGTGCGCTCGAACGACACCCGGTCGATCATCGCGCCACCCCCGTGCCACGGCGGCATGGCATCAAGGATGTCGTAGCGCGCCCACAACGCACCGATCCCGGTCGGGCCATAAAGCTTGTGCGCGGAGAAAACGTAGAAATCACAATCAAGTGCGGCAACATCAACGGCCATATGCGGCACCGCCTGACAGCCATCGAGCAGCAACTTGGCGCCCACCGCATGCGCCATGTTCGCCGCCCGCTTGGCGTCGAGGACCGACCCTAACACATTGGAAATATGCGCGAATGCGACGAGCTTATGCGCCGGCGTCAGCATTTTTTCCGCGGCATCCAGATCGATCCGGCCATCTTCCGTCAGCGGGCAGACATCAATCTCCACGCCGGTCCGGTCCCTAAGCAACTGCCAGGGAACGATATTCGAATGATGCTCCAGCACCGACAAAAGGATGCGGTCGCCGGCCTTCAACTGGTTGCCCCAGCTGTGCGCGACGAGGTTGATCGCCTCGGTCGCACCGCGGGTAAAGACAATCTCGCGCTCGTCCGTCGCGCCGATGAACTTGGCGACCTTGCGGCGGGCGGCCTCAAAGGCCAGCGTCATATTGGCGGAACGCGCATAGACGCCGCGGTGGACGGTCGCGTACTCCGCCCCCATCGCCCGCGCCAACGCGTCGATCACCACCTGCGGCTTCTGCGCCGTCGCGCCGGTGTCGAGATAGCGCCAGTTATTGGCGAGACCGGGAAAGTCGGCACGAATGCCCCCCTCCCTTCCAAGGGAGGGGCCGGGGGTGGGTGCGAGCGACAGCGAGTTGTGTGGCTCATCCACCCCAACCCCTCCATTGGAAGGGAGGGGCTTGTCGATGGTCACTCCGCTCACGCCAATGCCCCCAGCTTTTCCAGCGCCAATGCCTGCAACGCGTCCGCATCCTCAGCGCCATCAAACACGCCTGAGACAAACGCCTGCAACAGCAGCGTCTGCGCGTCGGCAGGCGAAAGGCCGCGGGATTCCAGATAGAAAAGCGCGACGGGGTCAAGTTCCCCAATCGCGCAGCCATGGGCACACTTCACGTCGTCGGCGAAGATTTCGAGCTCGGGCTTGGCGTTGGCCGTCGCCGTGCGATCAAGCAACATGGCTTTGACCGATTGCGTGCTGTCCGTTTGCTGCGCATCGCGCGCCACAGCCACCTTGCCAAGATAGGTGCCGGTCGCATGGCCTGCGAGCACGGAGCGAACCGTCTGCTGGCTGGTGGCGTTCGGTTCGGCATGGGTGACCGTGGTCACGATCTCCAGCGTCTGCGCGCCGCCGCCAATCTGCGCTCCGCCCAGCTTAAAGTCTGCGCCGTCATGCAGCGTCACGTCGAGCTCAATCCGCCCATAATCGCCGCCGATGTTGAGCACATACAGGGATGCAACCGCCCCCTTACCGAGGCTCATCTTGATCTGATGGACGCCGCCTGCATCCTGCACGATGGAGCGGGCCCATTGGCCGCCTGCAGGCACCACAATGTGTTCCGCCGCTGGCAGCGGCCACAGCTTGGAGACCGCGTCCAGATCGGCATAACGCCAGGCTTCATCGCGACGGGTGGGGAGGTGTGTCATCGGGCGTCGCCCGGCTTCTTCATCGCCCAGATGGCATAGACATAGGTCAACGCAGCGGCGCCTGCGATGGCGGCGGTCTGCATGGGTGCGGGCACAAACAAATAGGCGCCGTAGCAAAGCGCGCATCGGATGACGAAGTGGATCATGCCCGCCTTGTCATCTGCGGCCCAGCCGTGCGGCACCCAGATCATCCCTGCGAGAATGGCGAGCCCAAGCACCAACAGGGCAATCGATTTCGCGGCGATGGCGCTGAAAATGACGAACGGGATGATCAGCGCAATCACAAAAATGAAGCGCATGAACAGCTGCGTCAGCGGGTTCTTGCTCGATTGCGTGGACAGGCCCGGAGCGCCGCGCAGCTTGTCGATCACGATGGATAGCGGAACGGGCGCTGCGGCTGCGGTGAAGGCGATCCATGTTGGCATCGCATCGCCCATCTGCCAGGAGATGATGGCCAGTGCGGCCCAGGCAATGAAGCCGCCCATCGGCATTCCTGCGGTGCTGTCGCGCAGGTAATCGCGCTGCAAGTCTACCAACGGTTCTGTTGCTATCCCCGTCACGCCGCGATCTCCTTATAGCCTTCTTCCTCAAGCTCCAGAGCCAGTTCCGGCCCGCCGGATTTCACGATGCGGCCGCCGGCCAGCACATGGACGAAGTCGGGCTTCACATAGTCGAGCAGGCGCTGATAATGGGTGATGAGCAGCACGGCCTTGTCGGGCTTGCGCATGATGCGGTTGATGCCGTCGCCCACCACGCGCAGCGCGTCGATGTCGAGTCCGCTGTCGGTCTCATCAAGGATGGCGAGCACGGGGTCGAGAATGCCCATCTGGACCATCTCGTTGCGCTTCTTTTCGCCGCCCGAAAAGCCGACGTTCACCGGGCGCTTGAGCATCTCCATGTCCATGCCCATCGCATCGGCCTGCGCGCGCGCGATCTTCAGGAATTCGCCGCCGGATAGGGGATCTTCACCGCGCACCTTGCGCTGGGAATTAAGTGCCTCACGCAGGAACTGCACGTTCGACACACCGGGGATTTCGACCGGATATTGGAAGCCAAGGAACAGGCCCGCGGCGGCGCGTTCATGCGGCGCGAGGGCGAGGAGGTCCACACCCTCACCGTCGCCCCACACGTGATGCGGGGCTTGGCTTTTTTCTGCGCCCGCGGACAAGCCTAACCCCGTGTCAAGCACGGGGTGACGAGGTTGGAAGGTAACTGTCCCGTCCGTCACCTCATAGCCCGGACGACCACCGAGCGTGTAGGTGAGCGTGGATTTGCCCGCACCGTTGGGGCCCATGATCGCGTGGATTTCGCCCGCGTTGACCTGAAGCGACAGGCCTTTCAGGATCGGCTTGTCGGCGACGGTGGCGTGGAGGTTATTGATTTGGAGCATCTGGTTACTTCACTTTTGATTGAGCAGTTTGCGGGCAACTAGAACTGCGAATATTAGCCAGGGCGCATAGATGCCAATGACGGTGCCGAAATTTATGGGAGGAACCCAATCACCCGAAAAGCCCAAGCCTAAGAGCCACAGGCCGAAGGACGCGACCAACCAAAGGGCCAAAAGGCTTGAAAGAATAGCGTTCTTCACCCCACGCTCCCCTCAAGCGAGATCCCCAGCAGCTTCTGCGCTTCCACCGCGAATTCCATCGGCAGCTGCTGCAGCACTTCCTTGGCAAAGCCATTGACGATCAGCGCCACGGCTTCTTCCTGCGCGAGGCCACGCTGCATGGCGTAGAAGAGCTGGTCGTCGGAAATCTTGCTCGTCGTCGCTTCATGCTCGATCTGCGCGCTGGGGTTGCGGACTTCGATATAGGGCACGGTGTGCGCGCCGCTCACACTGCCGAGCAGCAGGCTGTCACACTGGGTGAAGTTGCGGACGCCTTCGGCCTGCGGGGCGACGCGGACGAGGCCGCGATAGGTGTTGTTGCTGTGCCCGGCGCTGATGCCCTTCGACACGATGGTCGAGCGTGACCCCTTGCCGTTGTGGATCATCTTCGTGCCGGTGTCGGCCTGCTGGAAATTGTTGGTGACGGCGACGGAGTAAAACTCCCCAACGGAGTTTTCGCCGTTCAACACGCAGCTGGGATATTTCCAGGTGATGGCAGAGCCGGTTTCAACCTGCGTCCAGCTGACCTTGGAGCGCGCGCCTTGGCACAGTGCCCGCTTGGTCACGAAATTGTAGATGCCGCCCAAGCCTTCGGCGTTACCCGGATACCAGTTCTGGACGGTCGAATATTTGATCTCCGCATCGTCGAGCGCGACGAGTTCCACGACGGCGGCGTGCAGCTGGTTCTCATCGCGCATCGGCGCGGTGCAGCCTTCGAGGTAGGAGACGTAGCTGCCCTTGTCGGCGACGATCAGCGTGCGTTCAAACTGTCCGGTGTTTTCCGCGTTGATGCGGAAATAGGTGCTGAGCTCCATTGGGCAGCGCACGCCTTCGGGGATGTAGACGAACGTGCCGTCTGAGAACACCGCGCAGTTCAGCGTCGCGAAGTAGTTGTCGTGCATCGGCACAATCTTGCCGAGCCACTTCTTCACCAGCTCCGGATATTCCTTGATCGCCTCAGAGATGGGGCGGAAAATGACGCCTGCCTTTTCCAGTTCGGCGCGGAAGGTGGTCGCGACCGAGACGCTGTCGAACACGGCGTCAACAGCCACCTTGCGCGCGCCTTCAACGCCTGCGAGCACCTTCTGCTCTTCAATCGGGATGCCAAGTTTTTCGTAGACGCGCAGGATTTCCGGATCGACTTCATCCAGCGAGTTGAGCGTCTTCTTTGCCTTAGGCGCGGCGTAATAATAGGCGTCCTGATAGTCGATGGGCGGGACGTTGAGCTTGGCCCAGTCGGGCGCCTCCATCGTCTGCCACATGCGGAACGCCTTCAAACGCCAGTCGAGCATCCATTCGGGCTCATTCTTCTTGCCAGAAATGAAGCGGACGGTGTCTTCGGTCAGCCCCTTGGGCGCGAAATCGGTTTCAATGTCCGATGACCAGCCATGCTCATAATCAGCAACGGAGGCAGCGGCATCGCGCGCGGCCTGATCTTTGATCTGATGGTCGGTCATGCCCGGGTCTCCACAAGGCGGGTCAGCGGAACACCAGCCAGTGCATCGCGGACAGTGGCATTGATCACCTGCCAGTGCGGGCGGACGGCGCAGTCTTTTTCCAGCGCGCATTCCTGCCGGTCATGGTCAACACAGGCAGTCATGGCGATGGGTCCTTCAATGGCTTCGACGATTTCGGCAACGCTGATGGCGGCAGCAGGGCGCGCGAGCTTGAACCCGCCACCGGCGCCCCGCACAGATCGCAGCAGTCCGGCGGAGGAGAGTTTGCTCACCAGCTTTTGCACAGTGGGCAGGGGAATCCCTGTTTCTTCAGCAAGTTGACCGGCATTGGTCCGCGTGCCCCCGCAATGGCGGGCGCAGGCGGACATCATGACAACCGCATAATCGGCAAGACTCGAAAGGCGCATGCGGGCTAATTGGACCGCATTAGTCTGAATTACAAGTCCGGTCCTGTAATTCCCACAAATTGGCAGGATGCAGCGCGATGCGCAGGGTCGGGCTGGCCTGTGTTCGCAGCTGTCGAGGCGTCTGCCCGGTGACGCGCTTGACCTCGCGGATGAGGTGCGATTGGTCAGCATAATGGCGCAGCGCCTCGTGTGGAGGGGCACCGTCCTGCGCGATGATCAGCGAAGCTGTGCGCAGTGCTGTGTATTTCCGCGCGAGGGACTTGGGTGGCGCGCCCCAATAGCGGTTGGAGATCCGTGCAAGCTGCCGGTCAGACAGGTCAAAGCGTTCCTGCAGATCGGCAAGGTCCGGCGCCAACGCCGCTGCCAGCCAAGTCCGGATGCCCTCGATGACGCGGTCGTGCTTCTCGGAGAGGCTTGGGCGGTGTGTTTGAAAGAAGGCGTCGGCAATGGGGACCATCGCCGCCAGTGTTTCACAGCCGCGAAGCTTGTCATGCAGGTCGATCACGGATGGACCGAAGAGTTCGACGGCATTGCACCCCCGATCGGTCAGGCTATCGCCGGAGCAGGGGACCATGCCGTCCCATGCGCGCGGCAGCAGACTGATGCCGAACAGGCGGGCCGGGCCGTTCAGCGCATAGCCCTGATAGAGCGAAGAAGGGCCGCTAAGGCTCACGAGATTGGCCTGGCGGCGGATGCCGGGAAAGTCCTTGTAGCCGCTGCCTTCGAGGAAAAAGTGCAGATGCCCGGTATCTGCCCGTTGCAGGTCATCGACCGTCAGATGGCGGGTCGTGGCGAGGTAATAGGAGCCAAGGAACGGGGCGAGTGCGGGCGCTGGAGAGGCGAACTGCCACTCCATCAGATTTCAGTGGCCAGCGTCGAAATCTTGCCTTTGAGTTTGTGGCGTTCAAACGTGGCCTTCGTTAATCGCGGTGTTTTGCGGATGGCTTCCGGTGTGACGCCGGTGAAGGCCTTGATCTCGCGGATGCAGTGCGACTGATCATAATAGGTGTCCCCCACATAGTCCTGCCAGACCCCGTCACCATTGGCGATGCGAACCGCCGTCTTTAGGGCGCGGTACTTGCGGGCAAGCAGTTTCGGGCTGGCGCCATAGACTGATTTGAGCTGCCGCTGGAGCTGGGCTGCGGACAGGCCGGTTTTCTCGGCGAGGTCCCCAATGTCCGGGTCCATATTGGCTTCCAGCCAGGCATCGACGGCGCGGATCAGCCGGAAATGGGGTGTTTCCGCCTTTGCCAGGATCTCCGCGACAAAGCGTTCGCTTGCGGCCACCATGTCCTCAAAGCAGCCCGAGGCCGCCATAGCCTCCCTCAGCGTGAGGACATCGCCGTTGATACGGCCCTGCGCATCAACGACCCGGTTGGCATATTGGTTGGCCGGAAGCCCTGTCAGGGCGCACCATCCAGCCGGGAGCAACCCCATGCCAAAGCAGATGGCCGGTCCCGTGACCCGCAATGTCGATGCCTTCATGCGCGGACCAATGAGCGTGACTGCGGAGAAGGGCTGCGTATCATTCGGCCCAAAACTGATGTCGCCACTGCCGCTGAGGCTGAAGCGCAGCTGGGCAATATCCGCGCGCTCAATGTCCGAGAAGCTCGGCTCATCGGTGTCGAACAGGTAGAAGGCGGAAATATAGTCCGCCAAGGCCGGAGAGGGCGCAGCGTAGACCAGATTGAGCAAGCAGTTGGACCCCGTTTCACGAAACGTGCAACGCAAACCAGACAGGATCCAAAAGCGATCGACTGCACGATAGCGCAACGAAGCTTAAAAAAAAGGCCGACACCCGAAGGCGTCGGCCGATGAAGTTGAATAAAGGATCCTCAAGAAGGAGTCCTTCGGGTCGCAACGTCCTGATACGCCTAGGCAATGATGCCGAATTGGAGGAAATCGACAAAATTGAAAAAAATCGACATTTTTTCCTGATAATCCAACAATAAAGAGCATTAACTTACATTGCTTCTCGTTTTGGAAACCGGTTGCACGAAACGACTCGTGCCAGGGTGGTTCAATTTGACCCCCTGTTTCCCTCGCGACTCGAAGCCGCTAAGCCGAGTCGCATGTCGCTTTATCCTCTTGTTCGCCCGTTCGTGTTCGCGTTCGATGCCGAACGCGCCCATCGCCTTAGCCTTGCTGCCCTCAAGTTGTTCGGGACCCATCGACCGCCTTTGACGCGTGTCATCCTGTCCTCGCAGGTAGCGGGGCTGCATTTTCCCAATCCGGTGGGTCTGGCTGCAGGCTATGACAAGGACGCCGAGGTTCCGGTTGAAATGCTGGGGACCGGGTTCGGCTTTGTCGAAGTCGGCACGCTGACGCCGCTGCCGCAGGCGGGCAATCCGCAGCCGCGCCTGTTTCGGTTGGTCGAGGACAAAGCCGTCATCAACCGCATGGGCTTCAACAATGGCGGGCAGGCAGGGGCCCTGCCGCGCTTGCAGGCTGCGCAGGGCCGGGGTCTCATCGGCGTCAATATCGGGGCGAATAAGGATGCGGTGGATCGCATTGCAGATTACGCGACCGGCGTGCGGCAAATGGCGCCGGTGGCCTCTTACCTCACTGTCAATATCAGCTCGCCCAACACGCCGGGCTTGCGCGCGCTGCAGGATGAAGCGGCTCTGACGGAACTGCTCTGCGCCGTGCGCGATGCGCGACCGGCAAATGGCCCGCCCGTTTTCCTGAAGGTCGCGCCTGATCTGGAGCCTGCCGATATCGATGCGATTGCGCGCCTGTCGGTCGGCATGGTGGACGGGCTGATTGTTTCCAACACAACGATCTCGCGGCCAACGCTTTCGTCCGGCCGTGCGGCGGAAGGCGGTGGACTGTCCGGCGCGCCTCTGCGGGATCTCGCCCAGCAACGGATGCGCGATTTTGCAAAGGCAACGGGCGGCGCGCTGCCGCTGATTGGGGCCGGAGGCATTGCCAGCGTCGAAGATGCTTATGCCCGCATCCGCGCCGGAGCCTCGCTCATCCAGATCTATTCGGCGCTCGTTTATGAAGGGCCGGGCCTTGCGCGGCGCATCAATAAGGGGCTGGAGGCGTTGCTGGAGCGCGATGGTTTCACAAATGTTGCACAGGCTGTGGGCGTCGACGTCCGATAAGGGTTGTCCGACGGGCAAAGGCGGTTAGTTTGGTGATCATGAAAAAAATCATCCTCAGCTTCTTTCTTTTCTTTCTTCTGCCCAATGCTGTTCTCGCCGAAAAGGGCGCGGTGTCCGCCGCCGATCCGCGCGCGGCAGAAGCGGGTGTCGCCATGCTGCGCCAAGGCGGGAGTGCCGCCGATGCCGCGCTTGCCATGATGCTGGCGCTCTCGGTGGTCGAACCGCAATCCTCTGGCATCGGCGGGGGCGGTTTCTTTATCTACAATGATCCTAAGACGGGCTTGCCCGCGACGATTGACGGGCGGGAGACGGCGCCAGCTGCGACCCGTGAGGACCGCTTCATGGGGCCGGATGGAAAGCCGCTGGGCTTCCGCGACGCCTTCCTTGGCGGCCATTCGGTTGGCGTGCCCGGCAATATTGCGCTCGCGGCCAAGGCCCATAAGAAATGGGGCAAGCTTAAATGGGCCAAGCTCTTCGATCCTGCGATCAAGCTGGCGGAGGACGGCTATGTCGTCACCCCGCGTCTGGCCGGGGTGATCAAACAAGTCTCCCCCCTTTGGGACGGGCTGGACGCGACCAAGGCGATCTATTTTCAGGATGGCCGCCCGAAGCAGGCGGGGGACACCATCCGCAATCCCGAACTCGCAAAGCTCCTCCGCGCTGTCGCAAAGAAGGGGCCGTCTGCTTTCTATAAGGGGCAGAATGCACGCGCGATTGCCGCAGCGGTCAGCAATGCGCCCAAGAATGCGGCACCGATGACCTTGAAGGATATTGCCTCCTATCAGGCGAAGGACCGCGACGCTGTCTGCACCACCTACCGCGTCTACAAGCTCTGCGGCATGGGGCCGCCCTCATCCGGTGCGACGACAGTGTTTCAGGTGCTCGGCATGCTGGAACGGTTCGACATGAAGGCGCTGGGCAAGGATGATCCCAAGGCCTGGCACCTGATCGCCGAAGCCATGTTGCTGGCTTATGCTGACCGCGAGAAATATCTGGGGGATGCCGATTTCGTCTCGGTCCCGGTCGCGGGCCTGATCGATAAGGGGTATATTGCCAGCCGCTCCGCGCTCATTTCCGAAACGACGTCCTTGCCCAGCTATGCCGCCGGAACACCGCCGGGGGCGGAGCCGCGCACGGCCGCTATTTCCAGCGAAGTCGCCGGCACGACCCACTTTGTCGCGGCTGACCGGTTCGGCGGCGTGGCAACGATGACGTCCACGGTGGAAGGGCCATTTGGCAGCCAGTTGGTCGCCAATGGCTATGTCCTCAACAATGAACTGACCGACTTTACCTTTGCCCCGACAAAGGATGGCGCACCTGTCGCCAACCGTCCGCAGCCGGGGAAGCGCCCCCTCTCCTCCATGTCGCCGACCCTCGTTTATGATGCGGCCGGCAAGCCAATCTTCGCGGTGGGGGCAGCGGGCGGCAAGACGATCATCATGCAGGTCGCCAAGACGCTGATCGCGCATCTCGATTGGGGCTTGGGCGTGCAAGAAGCGATTGCCGCGCCCAACATCTATTTCGGCGGCGATGCCATTATCGTCGAGGCGAACACGCCGCTGGCCGCCAAGTCCAATGAACTTGCGGCATTCGGGCGAATGGTTGTCACCAACGGACGGATGTCATCAAAAGCCAATGCGGCTCAAAAAACTAAGGACGGATGGGTTGCCGCGGGCGACCCAAGAAGCGAAGGTGTCGGAATAAGCGAGTGATGGGCGTTAGACCCGGCCTCGCATTTGGGTTTGCAGGAGATGGGGCACATGCGCGAATTTGAGCATTTCCCGAATTTGGTGACGATGTTTTTCACGCGCGCAAAGGAGCAGGGCGATGCCCCCTTCCTTTGGGCGAAGAAGGGCGGCAGCTGGCAGTCGATCAGCTGGGCGGAAACGGCACAGAAAGTCGCGTCCTTTGCGCAGTCGCTGAAAGACATAGGGCTGGAACCCGGCGACCGCGTGATGCTCGTCTCCGAAAACCGGCCCGAATGGTTCATCGCGGACTTGGGCATTATGGCCGCAGGCTGCGTCACCGTGCCGACCTACACGACCAATACGGAGCGCGATCACCAGCACATCATTGAGGATGCCGGCGCCAGCGCGATTGTTGTTTCAACGAACAAGCTCGCCCAATCGGTCATGCCTGCAGCCCTGCGGGCCACACGCGCGCATCACCTGATTGGCATTGAGGAGCTGCGTGTCGGCCAGTCGACCGGCGTTGCCATCCATAGTTGGGACGCGATGGTCGGCAAGGCGGCTGATGTGGACGCCTGCGCCGCCGCTGCGACCTTCAAGCGGGAAGACCTGGCCTGCCTCATCTACACCAGTGGCACCGGCGGTGCGCCGCGCGG
>CAJBSR010000290.1 GCA_903958285.1 uncultured Sphingomonadales bacterium | reverse complement strand
ACGCTTGCCGTCGCCGACAACGACCAGTGCTGCAAAACCAAAGCGCTTACCGCCCTTAACAGTTTTGGAAACGCGGTTGATGTGGACGAGCTTTTCGATCAGCTCTTCGCCACCATCTTCGGCACCGCGACGGTCGTCACGACGACCACGGTTGCCATCGCGGCCACCACGGCCACGATCGTTACCACCACGGCCACGACCGCCCCGACCACGACCTTCGGTCGCATCAGGAGCCGCTGCTGCGGCTTCGGGGGCAGCAGCGCCGCCCTGGATTTCGGTTTCGTCAGCCATTTAGAACTCCAATCCGCCTTCGCGTGCCGCGTCAGCCAATGCTTTTACGCGACCATGGAACAGGAAACCCCCACGGTCGAAAACGACCTTGGTTACGCCAGCCTTCTTGGCACGCTCGGCGACAGCCTTGCCTACCAAAACAGCTGCGTCGAGGTTTGCACCCGACTTGGCGCGCGCGTCCTTTTCGACGGTCGAAGCTGCGGCAACTGTCTTGCCCGCTGCGTCGTCGATGATCTGCGCGTAGATGTGACGGCCAGACCGGTGAATGGAAAGGCGCGGACGCTGGCTGGCGCGGGTACGGATAGCCGTACGGACACGCTGGCGGCGCTTTTCGAATGATGTCAGCTTCTGTGCCATTACTTCTTCTTACCCTCCTTCCGGAAGACAAACTCGCCACGGTAGCGGATACCCTTGCCCTTATAAGGCTCAGGCTTACGCCAGCGGCGGATTTCTGCGGCGATCTGGCCAACAGCCTGGCGGTCGATGCCGGAGATTTCGATCGTCGTCTGATCCGGAGTCTTGATGTCGATGCCATTCGGCACGTCAATGTCGATGTCGTGGCTGTAGCCGAGCTGAAGCTTGAGCTTCTGGCCCTGTGCGCTTGCACGGTAGCCGACACCCGTCATGACGAGGGTCTTGGTGAAGCCTTCCGTCACGCCCGTCACCAGATTCTGGATCAGGGTGCGCTGCATGCCCCAGAAAGAGCGAGCCCGCTTTGTTTCGTTCGCAGGGCGAACGGAAAGCTGGCCGTCTTCAAGGCTATACGACACTTCGGCTTCCTTAGGGATGCTGAGCGTCCCCTTGGGGCCAGTGACGGCAATGATCGCGCCGTCGAGCGATGCGGTCACGCCTGCCGGAATGGCAATTGGCTTTTTACCTGTGCGGCTCATCAGAACACCTCCGCGAGCACTTCGCCGCCGACATTCTGCTCACGCGCTTCCGCGTCAGAAAGAACGCCACGGGGTGTCGAGACGATGGTGATGCCGAGGCCGTTACGGATAATCGGCAGTTCCTTCGAACCGGAGTAAACGCGGCGGCCGGGCTTCGAGACACGTGCAACGTGCTTGATGGCCGGCTGGCCTTCGAAATACTTCAGTTCGATGCGGATGCCCGGGTGTGCGCCCAGGGCCTCATCATGATAGCCGCGAATATAGCCTTCGCGCTGCAAGACGTCGAGCACGCGGACACGCAGCGTTGAAGCTGGCGTCAGAACGCTATCCATCTTGGCACGTTGGCCGTTGCGGATGCGGGTGAGCATATCACCCAAGGGATCGGTCAAAGACATTTTTCAGTAACCCCTTACCAGCTCGACTTGGTGACGCCGGGGATCAGGCCCTTATTGGCCAGATCACGCAGCTGAACACGGCAAAGCCGGAACTTGCGGTAGTAAGCGCGCGGACGACCCGTCAGCTCGCAGCGGTTGCGGACGCGGGTCGGATTTCCGTTGCGCGGAATTTCGGCCAGCTTCAGGCGCGCGATGAGGCGCTCCGTTTCGTCCTTGGATTCGTCGTTTGCGATCGCCTTCAGCCGGGCATAACGCCCTGCGTACTTCTTAACGAGCTTCTTGCGACGCTCGTTTTTGTTGATCGAACTCAGTTTCGCCATGACTTAAGTTCTCGTCCTTCCGTCAGAGCAGTTCCGCTTACGCGGCCTGCTGCTGCTCTTCTTCTTGAGGGAAAGGGAAACCGAACAGGCGAAGGAGCTCACGCGCTTCGTCGTCAGTTTTT
>CAJBSR010000289.1 GCA_903958285.1 uncultured Sphingomonadales bacterium | reverse complement strand
GCAGACGGTGGAAGCGATCAACCATGTGAAGGCCGCCGGCGTTCCCATGATCATCGCCATCACCAAGTGCGACAAGCATGAAGCGAACGCACAAAAGGTGCGCGAACAGCTGTTGCAATATGACGTGGTCGTTGAAGCCATGTCGGGTGACGTTCAGGATGTCGAAGTTTCGGCCAAGGCCAAGACGGGGCTTGATGACCTGATTGAGAAGATCCAGCTTTTGGCTGAAATCTCCGAACTCAAGGCCAATCCAGACCGGACTGCCGAAGGCAAGGTTATCGAAGCCAAGCTCGACAAGGGCAAGGGCCCCGTTGCGACGATCCTCGTCCAGCGCGGTACGCTTAAGACCGGCGACATCTTCGTCGTTGGCGCTGAAAGCGGTCGCGTTCGTGCGATGACGAATGACAAGGGCATGCAGATCAAGGAAGCTGGTCCGTCTATGCCGGTCGAAGTGCTCGGCCTGACGGGTGTTCCGCAGGCGGGTGACACGTTGACCGTCGTCGAAAGCGAAGCACGCGCCCGTGAAGTCGCGGCCTATCGCGCCGAAGTCGCCACGCGCAAGCGGACCGGCAGCGGCCCGGCCTCGCTGGAATCGATGTTCTCCGCGCTCAAGGAAAAGCAGGCGCAGGAATATCCGTTGGTCATCAAGGCTGATGTGCAGGGCACTGTGGAAGCGATTGTCGGCAGCCTCGCCAAGATCCCGAACGAAGACATCAAGGCCCGCGTGTTGCATGCAGGCGTTGGCGGCATCACCGAAAGCGACGTCACACTGGCGCGCGCATCGGGTGCACCGATCATCGGCTTCAACGTTCGTGCCAATGCCAAGGCCCGCGAAATTGCTGAACGCAATGGCGTCGCGCTGAAATATTACGACGTGATCTACGATCTCCTTGATGAGATCCGCGCGGGCATGGCCGGGCAGCTTGGCCCCGAATATTTCGAAACGGTCGTTGGCCGCGCCGAAATCAAGGACGTCTTCCCCGCAGGCAAGCATGGCAAGGCGGCCGGTATCCTCGTCGTCGATGGCTTCATCCGCAAGGCGTTGCGTGCGCGCATTACCCGCGATGATGTCATCATCTACAACGGGTCGATTTCTTCGCTGCGTCGTTTCAAGGACGATGTCCCCGAAGTTCGCGCCGGTCTGGAATGTGGTGTGACGTTTGAATCGCACACCGACATCAAGGCGGGTGACTATCTTGAAACCTTCGAGGTCGAAGAACGCGAACGCACGATTTAACCGGCATCCCTCTCCCTTTGGGGGGAGGGAGCGGAGACCGTTATGACCAATACTGACGAAACCCGGTCTGTCCGCGTCCTCCGCGTGGGGGAGCAGGTGCGCCATGTGCTTTCCGAAATCCTGATGCGCGGCGACGTGCATGATGAGTTGCTGGCAAAGCATCCCGTTTCCGTCACCGAAGTGCGCATGTCCCCCGACCTGCGTCACGCTACGGTGTTCATCAAGCCGCTGCTCGGCAAGGACGAGGCAGCTGTGCTGAAGGCGCTGCGGACCAACACGGCCTATCTCCAGCGCGAAGTCGCGTCACGCGTGCAGCAGAAATATGCGGCCAAGCTGAAGTTTCTCGCCGATGAGAGCTTTGATGAAGGCACGCATATCGACACGTTGCTGCGCGCGCCCAAGGTGGCGCAGGACCTGACCAGCGACGAGTAATGGCCAAGCTCTATTTCTACTATGCCAGCATGAACGCGGGGAAATCGACCACGCTGCTGCAGGCTGATTTCAACTATCGCGAACGCGGTATGGAGACCATGTTGTGGACCGCAGCGCTGGATGATCGCTATGATACCGGCGTCATCACCAGCCGGATCGGGCTGCAGGCGGATGCGCATAAGTTCACGCCCGACACGGACCTTTGGGCCGAAGTGACCGCTGAGAACGCAACCCGGCCCATTGCCTGCCTGTTGCTGGATGAAGCACAGTTCCTGACGCGCGATCAGGTGCTCCAGCTGGCGCGGTTGGCCGATGAGGCGAACATCCCCGTCGTCGCTTATGGCCTGCGCACCGATTTTCAGGCGGAACTGTTCCCGGGCTCAGCGGCACTGCTTGGCATTGCCGATACGCTTGTCGAGCTGAAGGCAGTCTGTGATTGCGGGCGCAAGGCGACGATGAACCTGCGCGTTGATGCGGATGGACGCGCCGTCAAAGAAGGTGCGCAGACAGAGATTGGCGGCAATGACCGCTATGTCGCGCTCTGCCGCAAGCATTTCATGGAAAAGGTCCGTGGCTGACGCGCCTGATGCGCTCCACGGCTGGATCGTCATCGACAAGCCGCTCGGCATGGGGTCCACCAATGTCGTCTCTTGGGTGAAACGCGCCCTGCGGGAAGGCGGCTATGCCAAGGTCAAGGTTGGCCATGGCGGCACACTTGATCCGCTGGCGACTGGCGTGTTGCCCGTTGCGCTGGGTGAGGCGACCAAACTCGCCGGTCGGATGCTCGATGCGTCGAAGGTCTATGACTTTACGATCACTTTTGGCGCCCAGACCGACAGTCTCGATCTCGAAGGCCAGGTGATCGCACAGAGCGATGTCCGGCCGACACTGGCAGCGGTCGAGGCTGTCCTGCCGCAGTTCACAGGACCCATCACGCAAATACCGCCCGCTTTTTCGGCGCTGAAGGTGGACGGCAAACGCGCCTATGATCTGGCCAGAGCGGGCGAAGACGTTGTCCTCGCCGGGCGGGATGTGGTGATTCATTCTTTGACGATCAGTTCCTCCCCATCGCAAGTCGATGGGGAGGCTGGGCTCGAAAGCGTCACCCTCACAGCCTATGTCTCCAAAGGCACCTACATTCGCAGCCTTGCCCGCGACATTGCTTTGGCACTCGGCACGGTTGGTCACGTTACGATGCTTCGCCGCGTTCAGGCGGGGCCGTTTGGCCTCGAAGGCGCGATTTCGCTGGACAAACTGGACGAAAACGCTAAGGCCCGCTCCCTTGGCGAGCTTGTATTGCCATTGAGAACAGCGCTGGACGACATCCCGGCGCTTGCTCTCGAAGCCGGTCAGGCCGCAGCGCTCCGTCAGGGGCGTGTCCTGTCCGGGGTTGCCGCACCCGACGGCTTTCATCTTGCAACGCTGGCCGAAGTGCCCGTTGCGCTGGTGGATGTGCAACAGGGCACCGTCACGGTGGAACGCGGCTTCAACCTTTAAAAGCCCGATGTCGAAGGAAATGAAGACATGACGATTACCACTGAGCGCAAAGCCGAACTCATCAAGGAACACGCCCGCACCGAAGGCGACACGGGATCCCCCGAAGTCCAGGTCGCGATCCTGACCGAGCGCATCATCAACCTGACCGAGCACTTCAAGACGCACGCGAAGGATAACCACTCGCGCCGCGGTCTGCTGACGCTGGTCAACACCCGCCGTTCGCTGCTCAGCTATCTGAAGAAGATTGATCAGGAGCGCTATCTGGCGCTCATCGCGAAGCTCGGCCTTCGCAAGTAATTGGAAGGGCGCCTCCGGGCGCCCTTTTGACATCCGGAAGACTTTTCCGGAGTTTATTCCGGCCTGCCGCAATTCGGTGACAGGTGCGGTTGCGCGGACCAGATGTCCGCATTTGAAGGAAGCCGGCAGGCATAGGGCCGCCGGTTTGAAGGAAAAATGATGTTCAACACGAAAACTGTATCCATCGAGTGGGGCGGACAAACCCTGACACTCGAAACGGGCAAGGTTGCCCGTCAAGCCGACGGCGCGGTCATCGCGACCCTCGGCGAAACTGTTGTCCTGTGCGCCGTTACGGCCGCAAAGAAGGTGAAGGAAGGGCAGGACTTCTTCCCGCTCACCGTCAACTATCAGGAAAAATATTCGGCTGCCGGCCGTATTCCCGGTGGCTTCTTCAAGCGTGAACGTGGCGCGACGGAAAAGGAAACGCTGGTTTCCCGCCTGATCGATCGTCCGATCCGTCCGCTGTTCCCAGAAGGTTTCTACAACGAAATCAACTGCATCGCGCAGGTGCTTTCCTATGATGGCGAAAATGAGCCAGACATTCTGGCGATGGTCGCCGCGTCGGCTGCAATGACGCTGTCGGGCGTGCCTTTCATGGGCCCCATCGGCTGCGCACGCGTGACGTACCTCAACGGCGAATACATCCTGAACCCGACCGACGAACAGGTTGCCGAAGGTGATCTCGACCTCGTCGTCGCTGCAACCTACGACGCCGTGATGATGGTGGAATCCGAAGCCAATGAGCTTTCGGAAGAAATCATGCTCGGCGCCGTTCTGTTTGCGCATGATGGCTGCCGCGAAGTTGTGAAGGCGATCGTGAAGCTCGCTGAACAGGCTGCCAAGGAACCTTGGGACATGCCGGCGCAGGCTGACCTTGGTGCCGCTAAGGACAAGCTCAAGAAGCTGATCGGTAAGGACATTGCCGCGGCCTACAAGCTGACCGACAAGTCGGCCCGTGCCAACGCGCTCAACGAAGCACGTGGCAAGGCGAAGGACGCTTTCGCTGACGCCACTCCGCAGGACCAGATGGCCGCGCAGAAGCTGATGAAGAAGCTGGAAGCGGAAATCGTCCGTGGCGCTATCCTCAAGGACGGCACCCGCATCGACGGCCGCACCACCACGCAGATCCGTCCCATTGTCGGTGAAACGCACTTCCTGCCGCGCGCGCATGGCTCCGCCCTGTTCACGCGTGGGGAAACCCAGACGATCGCTACCTGCACCTTGGGCACCAAGGACGCAGAGCAGATGATCGATGGTCTTGGTGGCCTGCGCTACGAAAACTTCATGCTGCACTACAACTTCCCGCCCTATTCGGTCGGTGAAGTCGGCCGCTTCGGCGCGCCAGGTCGTCGTGAAATCGGCCATGGTAAGCTCGCCTGGCGCGCGCTTCACCCTGTCCTGCCGACCAAGGAAGAGTTCCCCTATACGATCCGCCTGACCAGCGACATCACCGAGTCCAACGGCTCGTCGTCGATGGCGTCGGTCTGCGGTGGGTCGCTTGCGATGATGGATGCCGGTGTGCCGATCAAGCGCCCCGTTTCCGGTATCGCCATGGGCCTCATCCTCGAAGGCAAGGATTTCGCGATCCTGTCCGACATTCTGGGTGATGAAGAT
>CAJBSR010000288.1 GCA_903958285.1 uncultured Sphingomonadales bacterium | reverse complement strand
CGCGAGATACCAGGCGATCATCTGCTGCTCGTCCCCGCCGGGCTGGCATTCAGATAGAGATTTGCCCCAGCGCGCGAGGATGGCAGGGCCGCTCGCCAATCCTTCCATACATGCCCCGTGGAAGGGGCAGGCGCCGGCAAAGCCCGCATCATCCGGATGGCGCGGCAGGCGCATATGCCCCATTTCGGGGTGGCTCAAACCATGGAGAATGCGACCATCCACCACGGCGCCACCGCCGACGCCCGTGCCGATGGTGAGGTAAAGGCTCAGCCGCTTGCCCTGCCCCGCGCCCCAACGTGCTTCGGCAAGGGCGGCACCGTTGACGTCGGTGTCAATCGCGACGGGACAGCCAAAGGCTTCTGCAAAGGGCTGCACAAGATTGGCACCGCTCCAGCCCGGCTTGGGAGTGCGGGTGATGCTGCCCCAATTGGGCGAGGCCTTATCAAGATCAAGCGGGCCAAAGGACGCAATACCGAAACCTGCATAGGGAAGATCGTGGCTGCGGAACCAGTCACAGGCCGCCGACATCGTTTCGCCCGGATCTAATGTCGGGATGCGGCGGCGCTGAAGGATCGCGCCGTCAGCGTCGGCGATGCCAAGCACAAACTTGGTGCCACCCGCCTCAATCAACCCGTAATGCGTTCCGCTCATTCCGCCTCCGCGCGGACGCTAGCATGATCACCATCCAGATGAAGCCGGAATATAGGCGCGGGTCCGCCTGCGAAATGGCCGCGGCGCCATTCGGGATCATCGACAATATCCTGCGCGTCCGAAACGCCAATCAAGTCCGCAAAGCCATGGACTGTCAGATCAGATGTCACCCACCAGCTATAGCTTTGGAAGGGCGCATCGGCGGGATTGGCGGCGACGAGGCCAGTCCCATTTAAGGGAACGAACGGGCCAAGTGGACTTTCCCCCACGACACCATACAGCCCATTGGGGCCGCTCACGCCCGGCGCGAACACCTTCCGCTGCGTCGACCAAAAGAGATAATAGCGCCCGTCCCGCGCGATCATCACGGGCCGTTCCAGTTCATTGTTCAGGCCATCGGCAGACAAGACAGGCGGCAAAAGTTCCCAGCTGTCGTGATACGCGTTTGCCGCACGGGCGACACCGATCACGCCGTTCCAGTCGCTGGTCGAGGAATGCAGCGAGCCTGTGAAAAACAGATAGTCCGCGCCCGTCGCCGGGTCCCGGAAGTGCGCCGGATCACGAAAGCCTTTGATCGCGCCGGGCAGGCCTTCAACCGCTCCGACGATCACATAATGGTGGCCGTCGCTGCACACCGACTCCATCGGCTCTGTCCAGCCGACGGTCGAAGCCGATCCGTCTGTCACCCTCAATTGCGCGGACGCTTGGAACAGCCGCTGGGCAACCGTTGGCTTCGGCTCCCCCCGCATTCCGGCCGCCGTGTAAAACAGCGTCAGTCGCCCGCTGGCCGGATCAAATAGAGCCGAGCCTGCCCATTCGCGGCTGCCGGGGTTGGCGGTGTCGGGGAGGAGATTGCCGCAGTCTTTCCAAACGCCATCCTTCTCCGTCACCAAACGGATGTGCGCGCGGTGGTGGCGGGATTCCGGGTCTGGCTGGAGCGGCGCGGACAGCATGAGCCAAAGCGTCCAGCCATCGAAGCGCGCTGTTGTGCCGTCAACATTCTGGACGGGCCACATGTCCCAAAGATCAAAGCCCGGAAGGATGCCAACCACATCGGAGCGGCGAATATGGGGGATGACGTGCGGTTGCCCCTCCACGATGCGCGCAACGCAATCGGGGTGCCAGACAGATGTCGGCAAAGTGCCCTGCGCTTCATCCACCTGTTTTGCCCCTCCATCCCCAACTCATCCGCCGCCCATATCACGCAAAGCGAAGATTTCAACAATCGATTGCATGGAATCATGCGCGGTCGCACTTTTAGGATGGATCATGCGAGCAGAGAGGCACCGTCCGATGCAGTTTCGACAAGCATCAGGGGAAACGTGCCGTCAGGGGTCCGGTAAGCGGCAAGAACCGCGGCTTGCGCTGCGCCCAAACGCCCCTTGGACAGCACAGCCACGACGGCGCCGCCAAAGCCCCCACCGGTCATGCGCGCGCCGCCGTCCTCCGCAATGGCATCCTGCAACAGAGCCACCAACTGATCGATAGGCGGCAGCGTGATCTCAAAATCATCGCGCATCGACGCGTGCGATGCGGCCATCAAATTGCCCAATGTGTGAAGGTCGCCGCGCGAAAGGGCGTCGGCGGCAGACAACGTCCGTGCATTTTCGGTAATCACATGCCGCGCCCGGCGGAAGGTGATGTCGTCCATCAGGGCATGACTGGCCTCCAGCATCTTCATGTCCGCATCGCGGAGCGCCGGGACGCCCAGCGCACGCGACGCAGCCTCACATTGGGTGCGCCGCGCATTATAGGCACCATCCACCAGTCCACGCTCAATACCGGAATGCACAATCAGGATCGCAGCATCGGGCGGGATGGGCACAGGCCTGCAGTCCAGCGACCTACAATCGATGAGCAAGGCATGTCCTGCCACACCGCGTGCCGAAACCAGCTGATCCATGATCCCGATACGCGTCCCGACAAAATCCGTCTCAGCCGCTTGCGACATGCGGGCCAAGGCGGTCGGGTCGATGGTCAGCTTTGACAGCCGCCCCAACGCCAGGCCAACCGCCACAGTGAGGGAGGCAGAGGAAGACAGGCCCGCACCGCGCGGCACATCGCCTGCAACCGCGAGCTGCGCACCGGATATGCGGAGCCCCGCGCGCTCCATGGCAATCACCATGCCACGCACATAGTCCGCCCAATGCGGGTCCGGGCTATGTGCCATCTCCTTGTCGAGCAGAAAGCTGTCCCGCTCACCCTGAAAATCGGTCGCCACCACCTCGATCCGGCGGCCCGCAATGCGCCTGGCGGCAACGAGCGTCTGGCCACTGATGGCCGCAGGAAGGACGAAGCCGTCATTATAATCGGTATGCTCGCCGATCAGGTTCACCCGACCCGGCGCGCGCGCAATCAGGTCCGGCACTCCACCATAGGCGTCCGCAAATCCCCGGCGGACGCGGTCGACAAGGTCAGTCATCGGGCATCCCGATAATGTACCGTCGATTGGGCACGAAGCCGCTCCGCCGCCTGTTCCGCCGTCAGGTCCCGCTGCGGTTCAGCGAGCAATTCATAGCCGACCATGAATTTCCGGACCGAGGCGGACCGTAGCAGTGGCGGGTAGAAATGGGCGTGCAACTGCCAATGGTCGATCCGGGCAGGCCCGAAGGGCGCGCCGTGCCAGCCCATCGAATAGGGAAAGGCCGTGGCGAACAGATTGTCATACCGTGTCGTCAATTCCTTCAGCACCGGCGCAAGGCTCCGGCGGCGCGGCGCGTCGAGGTCCGTGATTCGCGCGATGCGAAGGCGCGGCAACAGCAACGTCTCAAACGGCCAAGCGGCCCAATAAGGAACGATCACGAGCCAATCGTCCGTCTCCACCACCACGCGCGGCCCACCCGCTTCCCGTTCGGCAAGTTCCAACAACATGGGCTGGCCATTCACAGCCAGCCAATCGGCCTGTGTCCGGTCTTCGGTCGCGGGCTCATCGGGCAAATAGCTTGTGGCCCAGACCTGCCCGTGCGGGTGCGGATTTGAAGCGCCCATCATCGCACCACGGTTTTCAAACAGCTGCACATGGGCAAAGCGCTTCCCCAAATCCGCCGTTTGCTCGACCCAAGCGTCGATCACACCTTCAATGGCGGGCAGATCAAGTTCCGGCAGCGACTTGGAATGGTCGGGCGAAAAGCAGATGACGCGGCTCGTCCCCTGCGCGCCTGCGGCATGGAACAAAGGGTCAAGCGTCTGCGGCGCGGGCGCGTCGGGCAACAGCGCTGCAAAATCATTCTCGAAAACATACGTGCCCGCATAGTCTGGGTTCGCCTCCCCCGTGACGCGGGCGTTGCGCGGGCAGAGATAGCAGGCTGGATCATGCACCGGCCGGTCGGACGCATCAGGCGGGTCCTGTTGCCCAAGCCAAGGGCGCCGGGCGCGGTGCGGCGAGACCAGCAGCCATTCATCGCGCAGCGGGTTGTACCGCCTGTGCGGATGTTCTGTGGGGTCAAACTCCATCGCCAAGGGATAATCGCGTAGGAGGCACGCGGTTCCCTTGGCGCAGAGGCTCCTCGCTTAGGTGAGGAAGTGCGCGGTTGTCTTGGCCTTGATCTCATCAGCGGTGACGCCGGGCGCCATTTCGATCAGCTTGAAGGGCGAGGCGTGATCCGGCCGCTGGAACACGGCGAGATCGGTCACGATCATGTCGACCACATTCTTGCCCGTCAGCGGCAAGGTGCACGCAGGAATGAACTTGGGGCTGCCGTCCTTGGCATTGTGTTCCATGACGACGATGATCTTCTTGACGCCCGCGACAAGGTCCATCGCGCCGCCCATGCCCTTGATCATTTTGCCGGGGATCATCCAGTTGGCGATGTCGCCATTTTCCGCGACTTCCATCGCGCCGAGCACGGTCAGGTCGATATGCCCGCCCCGGATCATCGCGAACGACGCCGCGCTGTCGAAATAGGCCGTCTGCGGAAGTTCAGAGATTGTCTGCTTGCCTGCGTTGATCAGGTCCGCGTCTTCCTCCCCCTCATATGGGAACGGCCCGATGCCGAGCATCCCGTTTTCCGACTGGAGCGTAACGGTGATGCCCTGCGGCACATGGTTCGCAACCAGCGTCGGAATACCGATGCCGAGATTGACGTAGTAGCCGTCCTGAAGCTCGCTCGCCGCGCGAGCGGCCATATCATCGCGTGACCAGCCCATTATGCCGCCTCCTTCTGACGCACGGTGCGGAACTCGATCTTCTTGTCATAAGGCGCGCCGATGATCATGCGCTGCACGTAGACACCGGGCAGATGGATGCTGTCGGGATCAAGGCTGCCGACGGGCACGATCTCTTCGACCTCGACCACGCAAACCTTGCCGCAGGTCGCGGCGGGCAGGTTGAAGTTGCGCGCCGTCTTGCGGAAAACGAGGTTGCCGCTTTCATCGGCCTTCCACGCCTTCACAATGGCGAGGTCCGCAAAGATGCCGCGTTCCAGGATATACTCCTGCCCGTCAAAGCTCTTCACCTCTTTGCCATCAGCCACTTGGGTGCCGACGCCGGTCTTGGTGTAGAAGCCGGGGATGCCCGCGCCGCCTGCGCGCATCCGTTCGGCCAGCGTCCCTTGCGGGCAAAACACAACCTCCAGCTCACCTGCAAGATATTGCCGCTCAAATTCCTTATTCACGCCGACATAGGACGACATCATCATCT
>CAJBSR010000287.1 GCA_903958285.1 uncultured Sphingomonadales bacterium | reverse complement strand
GAGGCACCGGGCCTCACCCCATCTTGCAAAGCCGGATACTGGCTCCGGTGTCCCGGTAAGGCTCCAACTGTTCGTGCGGCTCATCGCCGGAGACAAGGATGCTGTCGACGCTGAACAGTGGCAGGATGTGATAAGGCGATGTGCCGTCCAACTTTTCGTGCGTCACAGCCACATGCGTTTGCTTTGCAATGGCGGCAATCGCACGTTTGATTGCCGCTTCTTCATAATCGCCGGTCGAAAACCCGCCAGAGACGTGCACGGCCGTAACCCCTAGGAAAAACAGATCCACCCGCAGTCGCGCAATGGCTTCCGCCGCCGCAGCGCCAACGGCGACAAGCGAATGCTTGTAGATCCTGCCGCCGATCAGGATCACCTCGGCACTTTTGTGATGCTCGAGGCTCGCAGCAATCGTTGGGCTATGGGTGATGATCGTGAACGGGAAATGCGTCGGCAGCGCGCGGGCAATGGCGAGGTTCGTGGTGCCCCCGTCCAGAAACACGATCATATGCGGCTCGATCATGGCTGCCGCCGCCGCACCCAGTGTTTCTTTTTCGGCAGTGGCGATTGAAAGCCGGGCCGAATAGTCCGGCAGTTCAGGTGCAATCGGCATCGCCCCGCCATGCACGCGTAAAAGCAGGCCTTCGGCTGCCATGTCGCGCAGATCCCGCCGGATCGTGTCTTCGGACAGCGTCAGTTCCTGCGCCAACGCTTTGGCAATCACTTGCCCATCCCGGCGCAGTCGCTCGGCAATCAGACTCTTTCTTTGATCTGTCAGCATAGATTCTCGCTTGACTCTGCATGAAAATGCACGAACAATCATGAAATATCATATGAAATGATATAAGTCATGCGTAAACGTGTAAAAATGGAGTTTTTTGAAATGTTGATTCTGATTGCAGGCCCTTATCGCTCTGGAACGAATGACGATCCGGTGAAAATGGCGGAAAACCTGAAAGCTCTGGAGGCGCCCTCCTACGCCTTGTTTCAGGCGGGCCATGTTCCGATGATCGGCGAATGGGTAGCGTTGCCGGTCTGGCACGCGGCTGGTGGCACCCATGTTGGCGATGATCTTTATGAGGAAATCTTCCATCCGGTTGCCCATCGTCTTCTGGAACTGGCCGAAGGTGTCTTGCGTCTGCCGGGCGCATCAAAAGGGGCCGACAATGATGTCCGGATTGCACGCGAACGCGGCATTCCGGTCTGGTTTGACTTGAAAGACGTGCCGGGCTGCGCGTGAGATTAGGTCGAACGGATAAGACGCCGTAGTCTGTTGGGCTTATGAACGCGGTGGCAGTCCGGCGTCCGACACTCTTTGCTGTTGAATGCGTTTCGGCGCGACGTCCCGCCAGACCGCTTCGATGCGCTGCAATAGTTCTTCGTCACTCACGGTCGCTGCCCGCACCAGCACATAATCATAATTGCGAAAATGCTCGGTGAAATAATAAATATCTGGCGCCATTTCGACCAGAAGATCGCGGTCGTGTCTGGAAAAAGGCAGCATG
>CAJBSR010000286.1 GCA_903958285.1 uncultured Sphingomonadales bacterium | reverse complement strand
CCGACTCAGCAACGGTGCAGCAGCTTTCATTTTCATGAAACCCTCACTCATCATTTACGCCTACCTTCACCGGCGCTTCCGCATAGGAGGCCATCTTCCAGATGACCTCATCGGGCAGGGATATGATCTGCTTATAGGCCGCCTCGGGCATCGCCTGATGCGGCTTGGCGGGGTCGATGGGGGGCTGGGGAACGGTGCCACCTTCGCCGTCATAGGTGTCGGGGTGGATGAGCCGCTGGGCCTCTTCCGGCGTCACGCCGATCTTGGCGAGCGTGGCGGGGTCGATCCAGCGGGCGGGGTCTAAGGCTATGTCGGACCAAGCGACTTCCAGCGACAATTGCTCCGGCCCTGCAAAATAGATCGACTGGCACATGCCATGGTCGATGGGTCCGAAGACGTTGACGCCTTTCGTGCGGATGCGGTCGCGCATCGCGATCAGCGCGTCACGGCTGTCCACTTTGAAGGCAAGGTGCTGCATCGTCCCGCCGGCTGATTTGCCAGCACCTGAGCCCGCGTGTGTGACGCCCAGTTCAATGGGGATGTCCTTCACGCCGGGCAATTGCACGAGCGAGAAGGAACAATCATCCGCCAGCTTCAGAAAGGCGTGAAGCCCGTCCGGCACGCCGTGCATATCGAAAATGGCGACCAACTCACAGCCGAGCACATCGGTCAGAAATTCCAGCTGCGCCTTCATATCGCCGGTCATAATGGCGATGTGGTGGATGCCCGTTGGCTTCACCATATGCGTCTCTCCTATGCTTTTGTCGTTGCTGTGCCCGCCACCTCAACCGGCTTAGGCTCGGCAAAAGGCATGACCATCCGCCCGTCGGGGGCCGCCGTGAATGTGGTTTGGGTGGGATAGGCGAACTGAATGCCATGTTCGGCAAAGAGCGCGAGGATCGCGTTGTTGACGAGATGCTTGCGGTCCAGCGCGTTGCTGGGGTCCGCTTCATGGATTTCGTAGATCAGAAGGAAATCGAGGCTTGAGGCTGCAAAATTGTCGAGCGCGCAGCGGGCAAAGGTGACGCGATCGACGCTTTCAATCGCAGCTTTTAGCAGGGCGGGCAGTGTCGCACAGATGTCCGGTGGGGTCTGGTAGATGAGGCTGATCGTTTGAAAATAGCGGCGCGTTTCAAACACAGCGAGGTTGCGCAACTCCTTATTGAGCAGGTTTGCGTTGGAGATAACAATCTCCTCCCCCGATATGGCGCGGATACGGGTGGACTTCAGGCCGATGGCCTCCACCGTGCCCTGGCTGGTATCGAACTTCACCATATCGCCCTTCTTGAAAGGCTTATCGAACAGCACCGAGAGTGCTGCGAACAGGTCGGAAAAGATGCCCTGTGCGGCCAGACCGATGGCAATGCCGCCAATGCCCAGACCTGCCAGAAGCCCCGTCACGTCGACGCCAAGGTTGGAGAGGATCAGGATGGTTGCAAGGATGAACAGCCCTGCCGTCAGCAGCACGCGGATCAACCCCATGGCGCTTTGCAGATTACCCGTCGGGTCGGTGGTGCCTGCGCGATATTCGACAAGCCCAAGGATCAGCGCGCGGACCCAGACGGCCGCCTGTAGCACCGCCGCAACGACGAAAAGAACGCGGATGGGGTAAGCGATTTCTGTCGGGGCGTGAGCGGTCGCAGCCACGATCTGCGCCGCCACGGCTATCTTGAACCAGAGCCGTGTCCTCTTCAGCGCGCGGCCGATGATGCCCGGCCAATGCGAACTGGAAAAGCGCGGGCTGCACAGATAGCCGCCGAACAGCTTTAGGCCGTAAAGCAGTCCAACGATGATCACGCCGGAGGCGACGCTCAACGCAATCTGGGTCGTATGGCCATCCAGCCAGGCTAGGGCGATGTCGAAGATCCGGGTGATGTCGGTCAGCATGGAGGCTTTGGGTGTCGTCATGCTGCCAACCTAGCAACGTCGCGCCCGAGTGCAATTGCCCGATCAGGTCAGGGCGGGCGCCGCCTTGCGTTTGCCGATGGACTGGAGGAACGATCGGCCCGGCGCTTCGACCAGACGGTAGAGCAGGATTGAGGAGAGATAGACACTCAGCAGGTACAGCCCAATCAGCGGTAGGGGGACGTTTTTGGGATCATCCACGAACAGGTGTTTGAAGACGATCCACAGCAGAAAATGCCCGAGATACGTCGAGTAACTGACATCGCCGAGGTGCAGCGCGAAGCGCCCGCACAGAGGGTTGCGGGGCGCGGCCGATGTTGCCGCAAGAACATAGACCAGAGCTGTAAAGGCAACGGGCATCGCCAGCGTTTCCGGCGCCCTGTCCATTACGAACATGCCGAAAGCAGACAGGCTGACCGATAGCGCGATGAATGTCGTCGGCCCCGAAGGGCGCGCGCGCCAGATCATCGCCACGAACACACCGGCAAAGAAGCCGGCAAAGCAGCGTGGCAGGCCGTGCCAGACAATGTGCCTGCCAATCGTATCTTCGCCATGCGCCAGAAACCAGAGATGCAGCACCAGGGCCAGCGCGATGGCCCCCGCAATGCTGGCGGCAGGCGACCAGTCTTTCCGAAAGAGCGTCACCGCGACGAAGGGGAGCAGGATATAGGCCGCCAGTTCTGCCGAGATGGACCAGCTGGGATCATTCCAGGTCAGAACATCGGTCAACCACCAGTTTTGAATGAGGAGAAAGTGCAGCGGCAGCTCTTCAAACGGATATTGGACGCCATTCGGCTTGCCCGCATATGCCAGGGTCGCGGCATAGGCCATGGTTGCCAGAATGATGAGAAAATGAAGCGGATAGATGCGCGCAATACGCCGCCATAGGAACTGGGGTGCGGCGGCAAGACCATCTTTCTGGAACTTGTCGCCATAGGTCAGCCACATGACGAAACCCGACAGGACGAAGAAAAGATCGACCGCCAAATACCCCTTGGACAAGGTGGCCACGATCCAATGCGGTACGCTTTCAGGAAAGGCGGCGCGGATATGGTAAAGCACGACAAACCACGCCGCGATGCCGCGCATGCCGGTCAGGGCGTCGATCTGCGTAGTCGCCTTGGTCATGCGGGCACAGCCTTCGCGACAAAGAAGGGCTTGCGTGTCCGTTCCCGCTCAAAGCGTCGGGCATGGGCATCGAGCGCGATCTGCATCGCGATGAGCATATAGGCAAACGACAGGTAGGCGACGCCAATGAAGGCCGCACCAATCAGATAGATGATGTTGGCCTGTTGAAGGGCTGTGGCGAGGCCCGCAATCCAATGCCCATCCTCCGGCGCACGGTTCCGATATCTTCGCAACAGCATTTCCATGCGCAGCAGGCCGGACAAATGGATGAACAGCCAGATGCCGAGGCCCGGCCAGCCTTGTTCCCCCAGCATTTCAAAATAGGCGCTGTGAAAGGCGCGGGCTTCATCCACGATGACGATGGTGGAGCCGGGTTCGTGCACAACCGGCGCGTTTGGATCAAATTTGCTGCTGGTCCGCGCCTCATAGCGGAAGGAGTTGCCACGGTAGGAATCAAACCCGCCGCCCATCGGATGAATGCCGACATAGTCGAGCGTCCAGCGCCAGACCGCAAGTCGGGTCGAGGCTGATTCGTCGGCCTGCACCTCGTTCATCGTGTCCATGCGCTTGGTGAAGCTTTCCGGCAGGAACGGAAGCGAGGCCAGCCCCAGAAAGGCCGCCGCGAAGATGTAAAGGAACGGGCGCTTTACGGCGCGCAGCATCATCACACCGAGTGCCGCAATACAAATGAGCCCGGTGCGCGCTTCGGTGCCGACGGGGATCAGCAGGCAGGCAAAGCACAGTGCCCCGCAAAAGAGCGACACGCGCCAATCGGGCGGGAAGATCGTACTGTTCCGGCGTAGGTAGAGGATGAAGGGGATCAGCGAGATGGCCACACAGGCGAGCGTAGACGACTCATAAAGGCCGGTATTGCTGTCTGACATGAGGTTGAGCACGCCATAGCCGCCGCCGGATGCGGCCGTCTTGATGCCCGCCGCAATGATGATGCACGAGGCCGACAGGATCATCGTGGTCGCCAGCGCTTCGATCCGAAGCCGTGTGGTGATCGTCAGCGGTAGGAAGATGGCAAAGACCAGCACCTTCCAGACCCAATCCCACTTTTCCGTCGCCTCCAGCGGAAAATCGGCATTCTCGGTGGAAAAATAGCAATAGATGAGCAGCAGAAGCATCGCGCCCTGCCTTGGACCGAATGTGAGCACCTGTTTTCGGTCGAACATCAGCCAACCGACAACCGCCCCCAAAAAGAAGATGAGCGATACGGGTATGCTGTTGAGCAGGTAGTAAGACAGATGCTGCGGCGAGACGATGTCGACATAGACATAGCCAAGCACCATCAGAAATGGTCGCCGCATCCCGAGCAGCAGCATCGCGCCAAGAAAGGCGACAAAGAAGAGGTCACGCATCGGGCGCGCCCCATTTATTGTGCTGTTTGCGGGTGTCGACCGGCCCTTTGTCGTCGTCCAAATCGCCGCGCGACAGCAGGCGCCAGGCCATGAGCAGCAGCAGGCCGTGCGACAGAAAGAGCGAGAGCATGTCGATCATATCGCGGCCGGCTTTAGATGCATCCGGTTGACGTCGCGTTAAGTCCTTTGTGGCAGGTGTCGGCTCGAATTTGGTCAATAATGGACAGGACCGCGAGCGAGCGTGCGTATTCTTCACATCCTTGATCACAGCCTGCCGATGCATTCAGGCTACACATTCCGCACGCGGGCCATCCTGAAGGCCCAACAGGAATTGGGCTGGGATGTGCGCGGTGTCACGGGTTTGCGGCACACAGCAGATGGCCCCGATGTTGAAGCCGCGGACGGCCTGACCTTCCACCGGACACGCGGGACGACCATGTCTTTGCCTATCTTTCGCGAATGGTCGGAAGTGGCGGCCTTTGCGGAACGGATTGATGCGCTCGTCGAACAATATCGCCCTGATGTGCTGCACGCCCATTCGCCGGTGCTGAACGCGCTCGCCGGGTTGCGGGTCGCGCGCAAGCGGGGGCTGCCCTTTGTCTATGAAATCCGTGCCTTTTGGGAGGATGCGGCGGTGGGCAACGGCACGGGCAAGGAAGGGTCTTTGCGCTACCGCGTCACCAAGGCGCTGGAGACATGGGCCGTGCGCCGCGCCGATGCTGTGGTGGTCATCTGCGAAGGGCTGAAGGCAGATCTGATTTCACGCGGGATTGATCCCGACCGGATCACGGTATCACCCAATGGTGTGGACCTCCATCTGTTCGGCAACCCGCCGCCGCGCGACGCAGCACTGGCGGAGGAACTTGGCCTCAACGGGTCAGAGACGGTCGGCTTCATCGGCAGCTTCTATGATTATGAAGGGCTGGATGATCTGATTGCCGCCATGCCGCGTTTGGTTGCGGCTCGGCCTGAGGCTGCGTTGCTGCTCGTCGGTGGCGGGCCTATGGAGCCAGCGCTTCGGGCGCAGGCTGCCGCATCCCCGGTTGCCGACTGTATCCGCTTTGTCGGACGTGTCCCGTATGATCAGGTGGAACGCTATTACAGCCTCATCGATGTCCTTGCTTACCCGCGTAAGAAGATGCGGCTGACTGATCTGGTGACCCCGCTCAAGCCATTGGAGGCAATTGCTCAGGGCAAGCTCGTG
>CAJBSR010000285.1 GCA_903958285.1 uncultured Sphingomonadales bacterium | reverse complement strand
TGAGCCGCATCCACCACGTCGCCTATCGCTGCCGCGACGCGAAGGAGACGGTGGACTGGTACGCCCGTGTGCTCGGTATGGAGTATACGACCGCCTTCGCCGAGGATCACGTGCCGTCCACGGGCGAATATGATCCGTACATGCACATCTTCCTCGATGCGGGCGGCGGCAATGTGCTGGCCTTCTTTGAACTGCCCAACCAGCCGGAGATGGGCCGCGACGCGAACACGCCCACCTGGGTGCAGCATCTGGCATTTGAAGTGCCGGACCTCGACGCGCTGCTTGCGGCCAAAGCACATATCGAGGCGCAGGGGGTAGAGGTGCTCGGGCCCACTTATCATGGCATCTTCCGCTCGATCTATTTCTTCGACCCCAATGGCCACCGGCTGGAGCTGGCCTGCAACATCGGCACGGCGGAGCAGCACGCCGAACTCAAGCGCGTCGCGCCGCTGATGCTGGAGGAATGGAGCCGGACCAAGACGGCCCCGCGCCACGCGGACTGGCTGCACACCGAACCGGTGGACTGATCTCCATCCTCCGTTTGTGTTGAGCGAAGTCGAGACACCTTCTACCGCACCTGCATCCCTCGACTTCGCTCGGGACGAACGGTTTAAGTTCCTAAGTGGCCAACAATCCCGCTTGCACCTCAGGCCCTTGTCCCGCCACAAGGGGACAAAGCCCTTAGGAGATCCCATGTCCCGATTGACCGCGTTGCGACGCAAGTCGCCTACCTTGGCGCTCGTCCTGCTGACGTCGATCGGGATTGTCGGTTTCATCGACCGCATCATCATGAATGTGCTGGTCGAGCCGATCAAAGCGGACTTCGGGCTAAGCGATTTCCAGATTGGCCTCGTCAACGGTCTTGCCTTTGCCGTTCTCAATGTCGTCCTTGGCCTTGCCATGGCGCGCGTGGCGGAACGGACGCGGCGGTTGACGCTCATCTCGTTCGGGACGTTCTTCTGGTCTCTGGCGACGGCCGCGACCGGATTTGCGACCAACTTTGCGCAGCTGCTCACAGCGCGCATCGGTGTCGGCGTGGGGGAGGCAGTGGGCCTGCCGTCGACGTCTTCGGTCATCTCGGATTACTTCCCGCCCGAAAAGCGCGCCTCGGCGATTTCGGTGTCGATGCTGTCGCCGCCGGTGGGCGCTTTCATCGGGGCGGCAGGCGGTTCGCTGATTGCGCACAGCTATGGCTGGCAGATGGCGCTCTTTTGCGCGGCGATCCCCGGCTTCATCCTCGCCATTGCGCTGCACCTGTTTGTGGAAGAACCGACCCGCGGCCAGCATGATGCGGTGGCGACAACCGATGAGGTTCCGCCCATGCTGCGCGTCATCGGCCGCTATTTCAGCTGGCCGACAATGCGGCATATGCTGATCGGGTCGGCCATCGCCTCGCTCGTCGGCTTTGGCTTGAATGCCTTCATGGCCTCGCTCTTCATGCGCAAATTCGGCTTCTCGTTGGTGGAGGCGGGGCTGACGTCTGGGCTGGTGGCGGCCCTGCCTGCGGCGATCAGCGTTGTCGGCGCCGGCTTTCTTGCTGATCGGTGGGGCAAGAAGGACAAGCGCAGCTATGCTCTGGTTCCGGCCATCACCCTAACCTTGTCGACGCCGCTCTTCCTGCTCGCGGTATCACGCGACAATGCGACGATGGCGATCATCCTCATCGGCGTCTCGGCGCTGGCGCAATATTGCTATCTCGGCCCCACATTCGGCACATTTCAGAACATGCTCCATCCCCGCATGCGCGCGACGGGGTCTGCCTTCACCAACTTGGTCTATTCGCTCGTCGGCGGCGGGATTGGGCCTGTGATACTCGGCGCGCTGAGTGACAATTTCACCAAGACAGCCGCCACGCCGGGCGACGGGCTGACGCTGGCGATGGGCGCGCTCTCCTGTCTCTATTTGTGGGCGGGGCTTCACTATTGGCTGGCGGCGCGGCATATCCGCAGCGATCTTGACCGCCCACTCGGACTGGAGCCTGCATGACCTATACGCTGATTACCGCCAACCGGAATTACTCCAGCTGGTCGCTGCGACCGTGGATGCTGATGAAGGGTCTGGGCCTGACCTTTGAGGACCAGCTAGAACCCTTTGCCAAGCCAAGCAATTATGAGGAGTTTCGCAGCTTTTCTCCTACAGGTCAGGTGCCGGTGCTCTTGCATGAGGGGCGGACGATCCATGACTCACTGGGTATCACGCTCTATCTCGCAGACCGGCATGACGGCGTCTGGCCCAAGGACCGGGACGCGCGCGCTTGGGCGCAGTGCGCCGTTGTGGAAATGCACTCCGGTTTCTCTGCGCTCCGCAACGACTGCACCATGAATGTCGGTGTCCGGGTGAAGCCCAAGCCGATGTCTGACGCGCTCAAGGCCAATGTGGCGCGCATTGCAGAGCTGTTTGCAGAAGGCTTGTCCCGCTTTGGCGGGCCGTTTCTGGCAGGGGCAACATTTACCGCCGCAGACGCCTTCTTCGCGCCGGTGGCGTTTCGCGTGCGGACATATGGGCTTGATGTGGGGACGGCCGGGCAGGCTTGGGTCGACCACATCCTTTCGCATCCCGCGATGTTGCAATGGGAATCCGAAGCGCTTGCCGAAAGCTGGCGGGAGGCCGGCCATGAAGCCGAACTCCGCGCCGCCGGTCAGGTGATTGCGGATTACCGGACGGGGTAGTCAAAACGCCGTTCGTCCCGAGCGACGTCGAGGGACGGGATGCGGCACAAGGTGTCTCGACTTCGCTCGACACGAACGGGGGTGGTGGACCCTATCTGGCGTCCACCAGCACCAATTCCGCCTCTTCCTCAGCTTCAATCATCAACCGCGCTTCGCCGGTAATGGCAATGCCATCGCGGGCGTTGGCGGGTATTCCATTGACGGTGATCCGGCCTGTCGCGGGCACGAGGTAAATGTGCCGCGCAGGGTCTGCGTCATAGGCCAGCGTTTCTCCGGCCTTCACCGTCGCGCCGAGCACATGGGCATCGGCACGGATAGGCAGGGCATCCCCGTCGCCCGTGCCGCTGGCGAGTGTCACCCACTGACCGGCGCGATTGCCTTTTGGAAAGGCGCGCTGGCCCCAGCTTGGTTCTCCGCCGCGCGCATCTGGCAACACCCAGATCTGGAACAAGGTGGTCGTCTCCGTTTCCAGATTATATTCGGCGTGCTGGATGCCCGTACCCGCGCTCATCACCTGAACATCGCCGCCGGGGGTCCGGCCTTCATTGCCCAGACTGTCGCGGTGGCTGATCGCGCCGGTGCGGACATAGGTGATGATCTCCATGTCAGCATGGCCGTGCGGCGGAAAGCCGGTCTTCGCGCCAATCTCGTCATCATTCCAAACGCGGATCGCGCCCCAGCCCATGCGGGCGGGGTCATGGTAATTGGCAAAGCTGAAATGGTGGCGCGCGTTGAGCCAGCCGTGGTCCGCATGGCCCAGGCCGGCAAAGGGTCGAACGTCAATCATGCGATCTTCTCACCTCGGCGGGGTGTTGCCGCCGGCATATGTTTTAAATGGGACGCCGCGGCGCGCGCTTCAACCCCGGCGGTCGGCCAAGGCCTGAAGGGCGGTGCCTTCGAGCCGGAAGCCGGTCCATTCGTCGAGCGCCTTGGCTCCCAGTGCCTTGTAAAAGCCGATGGAAGGTTCATTCCAATCCAGCACGGACCAGTCCAGCCGCGCGCAATCCCGCTCCACCGCCAGCCGCGCCAGCTCTGCCAGCAGTGCGGTGCCAAGGCCGGAGCCGCGGGCTTCAGGGGTGACGAACAGGTCTTCCAGATAAATGCCGGGCTTGCCCTCAAAGGTCGAAAAATTGTGGAAGAACAAGGCGAAGCCCTCGGGGCTTCCCTCAATCTCTCCGATCAGAACTTCCGCATAAGGCCGCACACCGAACAGCTTTTCAGCCAGCACCGCCTCATCAAAGCGGACTTCGTGGAGCAGCTTTTCATAGTCGGCGAGCGCACGGATGAATTGGGCAATCAGGCCAATATCGTCGGGCGTGGCGACACGGATGGATAGCGTCATATCTTCAACCTCTGTTTGATCCTTGGCCACAACATGCCGACCGACAGGCCAGCCATGACGAGCGCAAAGGCGGTGAGTTTCCAAGGCTGGAGCGGCTCGCCCAGCAGAAGGGCAGAGGCGCCGAGGCCAAAGACGGGCACCATCAACGCCATCGGCGCGACGGTCGCGGCCGGATGCCGGTTGAGCAGCCAGCCCCAAGCGGCATAGCCGAACATCGTATTGCCAACCGATTG
>CAJBSR010000284.1 GCA_903958285.1 uncultured Sphingomonadales bacterium | reverse complement strand
TGTGGTTGTCTTAGATGGTAGCGGGAGCGCCAGAAGATGCCAGCCTGCGCTGGCATGACGAGGCGGATTAGGTGGACTTACTGCCCAAAGCCCACTTCGCCCGCAACCCGCACCGCTTCCCTCGCCGCCGCGATCAAAGCCCCCGATTTCGCCTCACACTCGCGTTGTTCGTAAATCGGGTCGCTGTCCGCGACGATCCCCGCACCGGCCTGCACATGCATCACGCCATCTTTCACGACGGCGGTGCGCAGGACGATACAGCTGTCGAGATTGCCGTCCGGCGAGAAATAGCCGACGCCACCGGCATAGGCGCCGCGCGTTTCGGGTTCGAGTTCGGCAATGATCTCACAGGCCCGAACCTTGGGCGCGCCGGAGACGGTGCCAGCCGGGAAGCCTGCGAAAAGCGCGTCGATGGCGTCTTTGTCGTCCGCTAACGTGCCGACAACGTTGGAGACGATGTGCATCACATGGCTGTAAAACTCGACCATATAGCTGTCGGTTACTGTGACCGTCCCTGCGGCGGCCACGCGGCCGACGTCGTTGCGGCCGAGGTCGAGCAGCATCAGATGCTCGGCGCGCTCCTTGGGGTCGGCGAGCAGGCTGTCCCGGTTCTCCGCATCCTCGATCGCGTTCTTGCCACGGGGGCGGGTGCCGGCAATCGGGCGGATCGTGACTTCCCCATCGCGCACGCGGACGAGGATTTCGGGGCTCGAGCCGGTGAGCGCGAATCCCGGAAAATCGAGGTGGTAGAGGAAGGGCGACGGGTTGATCCGCCGCAGCGCGCGATACAGGTCGATCGCGGGCAGCGGGAAAGGCATGGTGAAGCGTTGGGCGAGGACGACCTGAAAAATGTCGCCCGCCTCGATATAGTCTTTCGCGCGCAGGACCATTTCTTCATATTTGCCGGGTTCCAGAACCGGTGTCGGGACCATCGCCTTCAGGTCGGGCAGTGCGCCGATATGTTCCGCTTCGGGCAATTGCCGGGCGAGCCGCGCGGCGGTTGCGTCGATGCGCTCGACCGCAGCTTCGACCAGCCGGTCGGCATCGCCCTGACCCGGCCAGACAGGCGCCACGAGGAATAGGCGGTCGGCAAGGCGATCAAAGGCAAGGATGACGGTCGGGCGCACGAACAGCATGTCGGGCAAGCCAAGTTCGTTCGGCGCGGGGCGCGGCAGTTTTTCTACCAAGCCCACAGTTTCATAACCGAAATAGCCGACCAGACAGGCGAGTGTCTTAGGCAGTTCAGTGGGGACATCGATATGGCTAGCCGTAGCCAGAGCCCGCAGCGCCGTCAGGCTATCATCGGCAACGGGATGGAAGTCATCGCGGTCGGTCGCCCAATTGCGGTTGATCTCAGCCTTATGGCCATCGGCACGGAAGACGAGGTCAGGCGCGAGGCCAATCAGGCTATAGCGCCCGCGCACCGCGCCGCCCTCAACCGATTCGAGCAGAAAGTCGCCACGCTCGGGTTCATGCAGCTTCAGATAGGCGGAAACCGGCGTTTCGGTGTCCGCAATCAGGCTGCGCCAGACGAGCGCAGGCTTGCCGGACCGGAGCCGGCTGATCGCAAGTGCATCATCCCCCTGAAGCGTCACCGTGCGGCGGCGCCTGTCAGGCTCTTGCGCAGGTCGCTAATCGCCGACTCGTTGCGCTCGACCTTGAGCATCTTCTTCGCGGCGTTGGTGAACTGCGCTGTATATTCGCGGCCAATCGCATCGGAGAGCTGGCTTTGCGTCGCTGCGAGCAGACTCGGCTCGGCCATCAGATTGCCCGGTTCGATGCGGTCGAGCTGCACGACAACCCAGCCCTGCTTGTTGGCCATCGGCGCAATGCGGGCACGACCGGTGTTCAGTTCAAACAGCTGCACCAATTCCACTGACGGCTGGCTATTGCCCTTCACAATGTCCATGCGGCGGGAAGACAAGGGACGGACACTGCCCTGACCAGCAGCGGCAGCCGCAAGCGGCGTGCCCTTGTTTGCTTTGACCAGAATGGCTTCTGCCATGCGGCGCGCGGCCTTGCTGGCGCGGTCCGCCATGAAATCAGCAGTGACCTGCGCTTTGATCTTGGCCAGGGGCCGAGGCGCTTCGGCAATGACGCGGTCAATATCGTAAAATACGTCCTTGTCTTCACCCAGCGGGACAAGCGCGGGATCATCATCCGGCTCGGCCTGGAAGGCATCCTTCAGGACAGGCATGAAGTTTTCGGGTGCGACAAAACCGGCCTGATCCGGCGAAAGGCCGCTGGCTGTCAACGGCGGCGTAGTGACAACAGTCAAGCCGCGTCCCTTGGTCACATCGTCAAATGTCTGCCCGTCAGACACGGCGTCCTCAATGTCCGCCAGCAGATTGGCGAACCCGTCGGCGGTCTTCTGGATGGTGAGGGCGGCGACGATTTCCGGCTTGGCTTCCGCCAACGTCTTGCCGCCGACGGTTTTGGCATTGTCGACCTTCACAACATACCAACCGAGCGCTGATTTGAGCGGCCCGACAATGCCGCCCTTGGGGGCTGCGAAAACAGCATTGGCGATGGCTTCGGAACTTTGGCCGATATAGGCCCCTTTTTCGAGCGCGGTCAGCGGAACAGCGTCTCCTCCGGCGGCCTTGGCGGCCTCGTCCATCGACGCGCCGCTGCGGGCCTTTGCGGCCAATGTCTTTGCGGCGGCTTCCGACTGGACGATGACCTGCGTGACATCGAGCAATTGGCGCGTCGCATATTTGGCGGCGTCCTGCTTGTAGCGCGCAGCCACTTCGGCATCGGTTGGGGCGGATTGTTTGGCGATCATGGAGCGGTCGACGAGGGCGTAACGGATCACGCGACGTTCCGGCTCAATGTATCGTGTGCGGTTGGCCGCGTAAAAGGCGTTGAGTTCAGCCTCTGTCGGCGCGGGGCCGTTGGTGAAGGCGGCATTGGGCAGCTCAACAAAGCTGCCGGTGCGGCGCTCTACCAGCAAGGATGCATACGGCGCCGCCAGATCGCGCGGCGCGCCTGAGCTGGCGGCGACAGGCACAAGAATATGGCGGACGGCGATGCCCTGTTCAATGTCACTGCGGAACTGCTCTTCGGCCAATCCCCGTTGGCTCAAAAGCTGGCGGTAACGCGCCTCATCGAACTTGCCGGTCGCGCCCTGGAAGGCGGGAATGCTGGCAATTTCACCATCGGCGAGACGGGTACTGACGACCATGCCGAACTTCTCACCAAAAGCGCGGATAGAGGTGAGGTCGGTCAGTTCAGACAGGAGCTTGTCGAGCGTGCCTTCCTGCAACATTTGCTGCATCGTGATGTCCGGTTGCTGCTGGCGCCGCTGGGTCAGCTCAATTTTGAGGCGGTCGTTGAGATCGCTGATCGCGATGCCGCGATCCCCCACCTTCACCGCATCGCTGCCGCTCACCCCGCCAAGTGCATTCATGCTCGATGGCGTGCCGACACCGGTGACAATGAACGCGACCATGACAAGACCAAGCAGACCCAGAACGGCCCAGGACCTCAGTGCGCTGCGAAAAAAAGTCAGCATCGAGCAAACGTCTCCAATTAACCCGGCCACGCCATAGGGGTCCGCGCGCGCGGCTTCAAGCGCGGCGAGGCTGGCATCGCCCAATTCGCTTTGCTAACGCCCCATCAGATTTGCGATCCGGGAGATAAACATGGCCTTGAAGAAGCTGGTAGCTGGCAATTGGAAAATGAACGGTAGTCTGGCCGCGCTGGACGAGATCAAGGCG
>CAJBSR010000283.1 GCA_903958285.1 uncultured Sphingomonadales bacterium | reverse complement strand
CACCAAGCCGGTTGCCGATGACGCTCGACCGGCGAGTAAATCTTCACAGATCATTCTTCCGGCCATCCTGATCGCGCTCGCGCCTGTTGGCTGGTCACATGCGAGTGCAGCGATTGGCCGGGTGCCAATGCCGTCGCCCATAGGTTTGCCGGATGTTCCGGGGTGGTCGCGTGTGCAGCCAAAGGGCATTGTGCCTTGGGTGCCACGATATGCGGGCGCAGATCATCTCGTCATCGGGCACTATGCTGACCGCAAGGGGCATATCGTCGATCTCGCCATCGTTCTTTACGCTTCGCAGGCAGAAGGGCGGGAGATCATTGGTTACGGTCAAGGCGCGGCAGGGCTTGACGCCGACCGCTGGGTCTGGTCCTCGGCAGGTCCGATGATTGACACTGCTCGAACCGAATATGTGACCGCGCCCGGTGCCGTCCGCCGCTTGGCTGCGACATGGTTTGTGGCGGCCGGACGTGTGACGGGCTCGCCGGTTAGGGTGAAGCTCGACACCATGGTGTCACGCCTTGTCGGTCGCGATCAGGCTGTGGCAGCAGTTATCGTTTCGGCGCAGGATCGGGAAGGATATCCGTCAGAGGCGGCTGTGCGCGCCTTTGCGAAGAGCCTTAGCAGCCCCGACAAGGTGGCGGCGCGCGCCATCGCAGAAGCGCGTCGATAACCCATGTGCGGCATCGCAGGCCTTTTTCATCTGGAGACGGCAAAGCCGGTTGCCGAAGCGCGTGTGCGGGCAATGGCGGATGCACAGGCACATCGCGGCCCGGATGGCTCTGGTGTGTGGACAGCGCCGGGAGTCGGCTTGGGGCATCGGCGCCTTTCGATCATCGACGTCGCGGGCAGTCCACAGCCAATGCATGCCGCAGACGGGCATTTGACCATCATCTTCAATGGCGAGATCTACAATTTTCGGGAATTGCGAGAAGAGCTGAAGCGCCTCGGCCATATCTTCACGACATCGGGCGACACTGAGGTCATTCTCCACGGCTATCGCCAATGGGGTCCACAGGTGCTGTCCCGGCTGAACGGCATGTTCGCCTTTGCGATCCATGATGCGCGCACGCAGCAACTTTTCCTCGCCCGTGACCGCTTTGGCGTGAAGCCGCTTCACTACACGATGTTGGCCGATGGTAGTGTCGCCTTCTCATCAGAACTCAAAGGCCTGCTTGCCAATCCTGCAGTCCGGCGGGAGCCCGATGTCCGGGCCGTCGAGGACTATATGGCGTTCGGCTATGTCCCAGATGATGCCTGCATCGTGGCTGGTGTGAAGAAGCTTCCCGCGGGTAGCTTCCTAATGCTGTCACGCGGCAAACAACTGCCGCAGCCGTCCATCTGGTGGGATATTGATTTCAGCCAGCGGACCAATGCATCTATCGGGTCTCTGGAAGAGGAACTGCGCCATTTGCTTCATGACGCCGTTGCGTCACGCATGGTGGCGGACGTGCCGCTGGGTGCGTTTCTTTCGGGCGGTGTCGACAGCTCAACCGTGGTTGCCTTCATGGCGGAGATCAGCGCGAAACCAGTTGAGACCTGCTCAATCGGCTTTGATGTCGGGGCGCTGGACGAAACCCAATTTGCGGACCGCGTGGCGGCCCGGTTCGGCACACATCATCGCAAGCGGACTGTTGCCTCCGATGATTTCGCGGCGATCAACATACTCTCCGACGCCTTTGACGAGCCTTTTGCCGATGCCTCAGCGCTGCCGACCTGGCGGGTATGCCAGCTGGCGCGGGAAACGGTTACAGTTGCTTTGTCTGGTGACGGCGCAGACGAAGCCTTTGCCGGATACCGACGCCATAAGTTCCAGCATGCCGAAGAGCGGATGCGCGGGCTCGTCCCGGCTGGTTTGCGCCAAGGCGTCTTTGGCGCGCTTGGCCGTCATTATCCCAAGGCGGATTGGGCACCGCGCTTTCTCCGCGCAAAGTCGACCTTCCAGTCGCTCGCCCGAAATGGGGGAGAGGCTTATGCAAGGTCGGTGGGTGTGACCCTGCCGGAACAGCGCTCCGGCTTGTTTAGCGGTGCATTTCGCCAGAGCCTTTCCGGGCATCGGGCGGAAGATCGCTACGTCACCGCTATGGCCAATGCGCCGGCCCGTGAGGCGCTGGATCGGGCGCAATATGCCGACATGAAGATATGGCTGCCAGGAGACATTCTCACCAAGGTGGATCGCACCAGCATGAATGTCGGCCTTGAGGCGCGGGAGCCACTGCTCGACTACAAGGTCATCGAATTCGCTGCGCGCCTGCCGGTCTCGCTCCGTCTGAGCGGTGGGGAAGGGAAGTGGTTGCTCAAAAAGACCATGGAAGGTCATCTGCCCGATGACATCCTCTACCGCCCCAAGATGGGCTTTGTGACGCCTATTTCGGCTTGGTTCAAGGGTCCGCTGGCGGCAGAGGCGGCTGATTTGGCGACCAGCTCTACATTGGCAGAAACTGGGTGGTTTGATGCCGCGACCATCGCCAAGGCTGCCCGCGACCATAAGGCAGGGCTGGCCGACAATGGACGGCTGCTATGGCAATTGGTGATGCTCGAAAAGTCGGTGAAACGCCTTTTCGGCTAGGCGCCACCAGCGGTTGGATTGGGCCAGCGGACCGACCCCAAAATTGGCACTTGGACTAGGCGGGATAGGTTGCCTCAACGAAATAGAGGCCGTCCGGAGGGGCATTGAAGCCGAGGGCGGTCCTGTTTTTGGCCTCAAGCGCGCCCTTCAAATCATCTATCGACCATTTCCCTTCACCAACAAGCACCAGGCAGCCGACCATAGAACGCACCTGATGGTGGAGGAAAGAGCGCGCGGCGACTTCAACTTCCAGTTCGTCGCCAAAGCGGCGCACGATCATCCGGTCGATGGACTTGATGGGGCTGGCGGACTGGCAGTGGACGGACCGGAAGGTCGTGAAATCGTGCGTGCCGACAAAGATTTGCGCGGCATCGTGCATGGCTTCATGGTCCAGTGACGGCACAACCCGCCAAGCCCGTCCCTGATCCAGCGCCAGTGGGGCTCGCCGATTGATGATCCGATAGATGTAGCGGCGTCCTGTGCAGGAAAACCGGGCATGCCAGTCCTCCGAAACGACGGTGCAGTCGAGTATGGCGACGGGTTGCGGCCGCAACACAGCGTTCAAGGCTTCCATCAAGCGGAAGGGGGCCATCTCTTTGGTGACGTTGAGATGTGCCACCATGGCTTCGGCATGGACGCCCGCATCGGTGCGGCCGGCGGCGTACACGACGATGTCTTCCCCGGTTATCCTCTTCGCCGCGTCCTCAATGGCCGCCTGCACGCTCGGGCCGTGCGCCTGCCGTTGCCAGCCCATGAAGGGCCGCCCATCAAATTCCACTGTTAGTCGAAAACGCGTCACGACAGGATAGACCCCTGCGGAATCGCAAAACCGCGCAGCAGTTCGACTGGTGTCATGGCGGATTTTCCTGCCCGCTGGATGAGGGTGGGCTGGATGGCTCCTGTTCCGCAGGCTAGTGTCAGTTGGTCGTCCAGCACCGTGCCTATAGCGCCGCTCTTTTGGAGCACTTGGGCTGAGAGAATGCGGAACCGTTCCCCTGCAAATTCGAAAAATGCACCCGGGGCAGGGGTAAAGGCGCGGATCTGGCGCTCCACCGCGTCGGCGGGCTGCTGGAAATCGATCCGGCTTTCGGCCTTGTCGATTTTCGCGGCATAGGTGACGCCCGTAGTCGGTTGATCGACGGGAGGATGGGCTGACAAATAGCCCAGAACCGTCACGAGCAATTCCGCGCCCAGTCCTGCCAGCTCTTGTGTGAGTTCACCTGCGGTCTTCAAGTCAATATCGGCATGAACCTTGGCCAGCATCGGGCCGGTATCCAGTCCAGCCTCCATCTGCATAATCGTGACGCCGGTTTCAGTGTCTCCCGCAAGGATTGCGCGCTGGATGGGCGCTGCACCGCGCCAGCGGGGGAGGAGCGAGGCGTGGACATTCACACAGCCTAGTTTCGGTGCATCTAGAATGGCTTGGGGGAGAATCAGTCCATAGGCTGCGACCACGGCAATCTCGGCTTCCAACTCGGCAAAGGCCGACTGCTCTTCCGGCAGCTTGAGAGAAGCAGGGGTCCGCACATGCAGGCCAAGCTCTTCCGCGCGCTTGTGTACAGGCGTCGGGGAGAGCGTTTTGCCGCGTCCTGCACGGCGCGGCGGCTGGGAATAGACGGCGCAGATGTCGTGCCCTGCCGCTGCCAAAGCGTTCAGCGTTGGAACCGCAAAATCGGGGGTGCCCATGAAGAT
>CAJBSR010000282.1 GCA_903958285.1 uncultured Sphingomonadales bacterium | reverse complement strand
TCGGTCAGCCGTTCAATTGCACTTCGGCGCCCGGCAATGGCAGCGAATTGTGCAACCCCTATCGTCCTGAAAAGGTCGACAGCTATGAACTTGGTCTCAAGACCAAGCTCGCCGATGGCAAGCTGATCTTCAATGTCGCGGGCTTCTGGGATGAACATAAGGACATTCAGCTGTCCGTGTTCACCGCACAGGGCGCCGCCGCCTCAGTCGTGCTCAATGCCGCTGCCGCACGTATCCGTGGTCTGGAATTTGAAGCCGTCGCACGGCCCATCCCCAGCCTGACGATCAACGGATCGTTCGCGGTGCTCGATGCAGACTATAAGAGCTTCATCGATGGCGGCGTGGACGTGGCGAACAACCGCGCCTTCCCGCACACACCTAAGGCAACGGCCGCTCTCGGCGTTGATTGGCGCGTGATGCAAGGGGATTGGGGTAAGCTCAACCTGACAGGCGATTACAACCACGTGTCAGGCTATTACACCTTCCCATTCGCGCTGAGGGGCAACCGCGCGGTGGAGAATGTGGCGAGCAACACCCGCTCTCCGGGTCGTGACATTGTGAACGTCTCTGCGCGCATTTCCGACTTCAACGTTGGCGGCGCACGGACGGAGTTGTCCTTCTGGGTCCGCAACCTGACCAAGGAAGACCGGCCGACCAACTTCATTGACTTTGGCGCAGGCTTTGGCGGCCTGACGCTCGGCTACTTCCCCGATCCGCGCACCTATGGTGCAACCTTCGGCGTGAAGTTCTAAGCTTAGAGAATCCCCCCTCCCGCGTGCGGGAGGGGAACTCTTTATTCCCCAAACGCCGCCGGTGGATCGCCCATCACGTTCACCGTGGCCGCGCCATCCGCATCCACCGAGTGGATCAGGCAGGATGTCCTGCGCGACCGCGTCTCGGCGATCCACCAGCGGTCACCGTCCTTCACATAGACATCGTCATATTCCACGCCCATCTGCGTCAGCGTGCGACCCGCGAGGTTGATGTTGTGGAAGAAGAGCGACCATGAACCGCGCGCGCGGGTGGCGCTTTCAAAGGTGATGATGCCGTTCGCCGCATGGTGAATGTCATAGATGCCCGGCGCACAGCCCATCTGCGCATAAATCGCCACAAAATCATCGCGATTGTCGAACGGGGGGAAGCCTTCATAGGCGATGACGGCGCCCGCAGGGGCCAGCGTGTCGCGCACCGTATCGGGGTCTTTGGTGTCGCAGGCGCGGAGATAGCGGGCCTTCAGGTCGCGGATCGCGCGGTCATCCTCCAGCCGCTGCAAACGTTCTTCCAAAGTCATCCTCATTTCTCCTTTGCGTAGAGGATGGAGTGAGATACTACGCAAATCAAGCAATAAGCGCGGCAGAGTCCGCCAAAGCGAGGGAGAGAGAGATGCGTTTCCAAGGCAAGAATGTTCTCATCACAGGCGCCGCCTCCGGCATTGGCCGCGCGACCGCGATCCTCTTTGCAGAAGAAGGCGCGCGCGTGACGATTGGGGACATGAACGGCGCCGGTCTGGAAGAGACCGCGACGATGATGATCACCGCCCCGCAGATCAAAACCTATGACGCCGCAGACTTTGACAGCTGCCGCGCGCTGGTTGCGGCGGCGGCGACCGATGGGCTGGACGTGCTGTGCAACATTTCCGGCATGATGAAATGGGGCCCCACGCTGGAGTTTAGCGAAGAAGATTTCGCCCGCATCCTTGCGGTCAACACCACCAGCACCTTTGCCATGTGCAAGGCCGCGCTCCCGCATCTCATCAAATCCAAGGGCAATATCGTCAACACCGCGTCCACCGCCGC
>CAJBSR010000281.1 GCA_903958285.1 uncultured Sphingomonadales bacterium | reverse complement strand
TGCCCGACGGGACTGGATAAGTGACGACATTGACGGCAAGCGGCACGACCTTGACCGGCCATTTGTCAGGCTGCCCGAACATCATCGACAAAGGCACGGTCATACCGTGGTCGACGTCCATCTCATTGATGATCGTCATATCGAATTCATCGAGGATCAGGCTCTGTGCGATGTGCCAGCCAAGATCGGCATGGCCTTCCACGTCAGGCACAGGGCGTGGGCCCCAACCTTCGTCAGCCGATTTGTAGCGTTCGCCACAGCCGATCGCGAAGGTCGGGATGATCTTCATGTCGAACGCCGACGCGTGGTCATTGTACACTAGGATCACGACGTCGGGCTTTTCTTCCTTCTCCCACGCCTTCGTCCATTCGTAACCGGCAAAGATCGGGCCGAAATAATCGTCGCCCGTCTTCCCCTGATCAACAGCAACGCCCAGCAACGGCACATGGCTCGATGCGACGCCTGCGGTAATGCGGGCCATTAGTAACCTCCCTTGATTGAGCGATTGCCCTGCGGCGAGCGCCCACCCTTGTTCATCATCTCCCGATATTCGGGGAACGTCATATCCGTCATCGTCGACACGGCTTCGGCAAAGCTCAGCCCGTCGGTCGAAAACACCTTGGCGAGGAAGTAGACGTTGCCGCCCAGATCGAGGCAGCGATTGTAATCGCGCGCGAGGATCGCTTCCTTCTGATCATCCGACATCGGCCAGTTTTCGAGATATTTGCGCTCGTCCGCCTTCCATGCCTCGCGGTTTTCCGGCGTCATCAGGCTCATCGCGAACTGGTTCAGCCAATAGCCTTTGCGGGCGCGGGCAGCGGTGAAGACACGGGTGCCGGGAATGTCATCAAACGCGGCCAGATACTCGTGGATATTCTGCTTTTCAGTGGGCGCGGTCATAGACCCTTCTCCTTCAGCATTTTGTCGAGACGCGGGAACACGCGGCGAGCGTTGCCCTCAAAGATGGCGTGGCGTTCGATGTCGGAAATGTCGAGCGCATCGACATAGCGCTTGGTGTCGTCGAAGTAGTGGCCAGTTGTCGGGTCGATCCCGCGCACCGCACCGACCATTTCAGAACCAAACAAGATGTTCTTATTGTCGATCACGTCGGCCAGCAGGTTCACGCCCGGCTGGTGATAGACGCAAGTGTCGAAGAACACGTTGTTCATGACATGCGTCGAGAGGTCCGGCTGCTTGAGCATGTCCGCCAGCCCGCGATACCGGCCCCAATGATAGGGCACAGCACCGCCGCCATGCGGAATGATGAAGCGCAGGCTCGGGAAGTCCTTGAACAGATCTCCCTCGATCAGCTGCATGAAGGCGATTGTGTCCGCCGCAATGTAATAGGCGCCGGTCGCGTGGAGGCCCGGATTACAGCTGCCCGACACGTGGATCATGGCCGGCACGTCCAGCTCGACCATCTTTTCGTAAAACGGATACCAGAAGCGGTCCGTGAGTGGCGGGTGCGTGAAATGCCCGCCACCGGGATCGGGGTTCAGGTTGCAGCCGACGAAGCCCATGTCGACACAACGCTCAAGTTCGGCAATCGAGCCCTGCATATCGGCGGCGGGGGACTGCGGCAGCATGCACACCGGCACGAAGATGTCGGGATAGAGTTCGGCGCACCGCGCGATCAGATCGTTATTCACCTGCGCCCATTGCTTGGCGACGGTCTCATCGCCCACATGCGGCGCCATGGCGGACGCACGCGGGGAGAAGATCGTGATGTCGGCTCCACGTTCCTTCAGCAGGCGGATCTGGTTCTTCTCCAGTGTCTCGCGAATCTCGTCGTCGGATATGGCGGGATAGACCGGTGCTGCCTCCCCTGCTTTGAACGCGGCCTTTTGCAGATCGCGCCAGTCATTATGCGCGGCAGGTGCCGTCGTATAATGGCCGTGACAGTCGATAATGAGTGTCATTGGGTGTTGAGCCTTTCCAGCTTTGCGTCGAGCGTTTCGGGAATGGGGGAGATGGCAAGCGACCCGATCTGCCGCTGCCGCGCGATCGTCCCGCGTGTCATGAGCGGCTCGATGCCGAGCGCCTCGAGTGTCTTGGCCGACTCTTCCATCTCTGCCGCACGACGCACGCCATGCACCATCATGCGATCGAGCCGGTAGTCGGCCAGCGCGGGCCATTCCGCGCCCAACGACCCCAGCACCTCATCCAGCACACCTGCCTGATCACAGGCGAGGACGCATTCGGCGGTCAGCGCTTCCATGCCCTTGAAGATCACAGAGCGGAGCATCTTGATCGTGGACGCGCGTCCAACTTCGGTCCCGACAACGCGAACCTTGGTGAAGCCTACGTCCGAGAGCAAAGCTGCCCCCTGTTCCGCATAAGGTCCTGAAACGAGCAGAGGCACCGCCATCCGCGCGGGATTGACAGGGGCCATGACGGCCACATCAACATAACGCCCGCCCGCCGCATCGATAACGGCGGCTGCCGCCCGCTTCGTGTCGGGCGCGACCGAGTTCATATCGAAGAAGAAGGCATCTTTGGCGATGGCTTCTGCCGCATTGCGCGCTGCCAAAAGCGCCTGATCAGCCGTCACGACACTGAAAATGGTGTCCGCGCCCGAGACGGCGTCTTTGGCCGTTTCACCGCCCTTCACGCCGGCGTCCTCATAGCGCGCCAGCATATCCGCCCGCGCTGGGCCATCGGTCTGCACATCATAAACGCGTGCGGGCCAATCCCCCGCCCGGACAAAGGTGCTTCCGGCCTCTCCGAAGCCGATCAGGGACATGTTGGACAACATGGCCGCGGTCATAGGGCATCGCCCGCCCTTGGCGCTCATCGAAAAGCACGAAAAGGGTATAAGGAAAAGCGAATTATGATGCCTGAGCGTGCAGTTCGTCGACGAACGCCTGTTGCAGCAAAGTGGGCCGCCAATTGGCCCTGGTCGTCACGCCAATGTTGCGAACAAGGCCCGCAGGGGCCGCATGGAGAAGTTCAAGCCAACCCGCCTCCAACTCAACCGAAACCTGATCTGGCGACAACAAGGTGAGGAAGTCCGACTTGGTCAAAATTTCGCGGATGGTGATGACCGACCCGCACTCAATCGGCACAACAGGCGGCTCAATGCCGCCGCTTCGGAACATGATTTCCCATTGCGCTCGCAACGGCGTGCCCGGCCCAGCCACGATCCAGGGATAATCGGCGAGGAAAGGCAGCGCCTGCCCGTCCCGGCTATCGGCAATTTTGCGGGATAGTGGATGTCCTTTGCGACCGATGATGACTGGCTGGTCGCGAAACAGCTGCACTTGAGCCAGATCTGGCCCAGACGCGGCTTCCCGCAAGGCTCCAATCATCAGATCTATTTCCCCATCGCGCAGAGGCTCGACCAGTTCGAGATAGGACCCCTCAACAATGGAGAGCGCGACCTCAGGATGTTTGGCGTAAAAGGCCGCGGCTGCCGCTGGAAGCAGCCTTGCGCGGGACAAAGGCATGGCCCCAACGATGATGCGACCGGTCTCCCGGCCTTTCAGGCCTTCCAGTTCCGCCAAGCCTGCTTCCAGTTCAGCACGCGCCAAGCGGAAGGCACGCGTCGTGCGCCGACCGGCATCCGTGAGGGCAACCCCCTTCCCGCGTCGCTCCAGCAAAGTCCGCTTAAGCGCCACCGACAAATCATTGATCGCCCGATGCAGCGAAGGCTGCGACAAGCCCGACGCTGCGCTTGCCCCGGCATAACTGCCCGCATCGGCAAAGGCGATGAGGGCGCGCAGTTGCGCCATCGTCACACGTGGGCTGGCAATATGCTCCAACGCGACCGTGATCCGCTCAGCAAAAGTCCGCGCGGCGGGCAGCGGGTCCATTCCCTCGGGCGTGCGTTCAAACAGCGGCTGGGCGAGCAATTGCTCCAGACGCGCAATCCCCTGCGTCACAGCCGGTTGCGTCAGACTGACGGCGGCCGCGGCACGGCTCACACTGCCGCGTGCGCAGATTTCTGCCGCTGCACGTATATGGCGTAGATTAAGTTGCCAAAGGACCATGATTACGGTCTTAGCAAATTCTTATACCCGCTTGCCAGTTCCAATTATGGTTTGCAGGCGCAGTCGCTAGCACTGTTAAAAGACCCTAAAAGGAGCCCGTCATGACCGGTATCGTCGTCCAGAATATCGAACGCGCAGACCCGGCGGTGATCGCCGATCTGGAAAGCTGCGGCGTCTCCACCGTTCATGAAGCACAAGGCCGTACGGGCCTGTTGGCCAGCTATATGCGCCCCATCTATGCTGGCGCCCGCATCGCCGGTTCTGCCGTCACGATCTCCGCCCCTCCCGGCGACAATTGGATGGTGCACGTCGCCATCGAGCAGTTGAGGGCCGGCGACATCCTCGTCATCGCACCGACCAGCCCTTGCGAAGACGGTTATTTTGGCGATCTACTCGCCACCTCCGCACAGGCGCGCGGGTGCAAGGGCCTGATCATCAATGCCGGTATACGCGATGTTCGCGACCTGACGGAGATGAACTTCCCCGTCTGGTCCAAGGCTGTCTTCGCCCAAGGAACGATCAAAGCATCGCTCGGCTCCGTCAACGTGCCCGTCATCTGTGCCGCCGCTGCGATCAACCCGGGCGACGTGATCGTCGCCGATGACGACGGCGTGGTCGTCGTCCCGCGTGAAAAGGCTGCCGAAGTGGCCAAGGCCGCCAAAGCGCGCGAAGCCAATGAAGCCGACAAGCGCGCACGTTTGGGCGCGGGCGAGCTTGGCCTCGACATGTACAAGATGCGCGAAAAGCTCGCCCAAATGGGCCTGAAATATGTCTGATCATTCCGCGCCCTGCATGTGGATGCGCGGCGGCACGTCCAAGGGCGGCTATTTCCTCAAGAGCGACTTGCCCGCCGACACGGCCGCGCGCGATGCGTTCCTGCTCGGTGTCATGGGCTCCCCCGACCCACGCCAGATTGACGGCATGGGCGGCGCCGATCCGCTGACGAGCAAGGTCGCTGTCGTCTCCAAATCAGCGCGCGAGGGCATCGACGTCGACTATCTGTTCCTGCAGGTGTTCGTCGATCAGGCGATCGTCACCGATGCGCAGAATTGCGGCAATATCCTTGCCGGCATCGGGCCGTTTGCCATTGAGCGCGGCCTTGTCCCGGCGACGGGTGATGAGACACGCGTCGCCATCTTCATGGAGAATACAGGCCAGGTCGCGGTTGCGGCAGTGCAAACGCCCGGCGGGACCGTCACTTATGCCGGAGACGCCAAGATCGACGGCGTGCCGGGCAGCCATGCGCCCATCCCGCTCGAGTTTCGCGACACGGCCGGGTCCAGCTGCGGTGCGCTGCTGCCCAGTGGCAATGCGGTGGATGTCGTCAACGGTGTGCCCGTCACGCTGATCGACAATGGCATGCCCTGCGTCGTGATGAAGGCCACAGATGTCGGCATCACCGGCTATGAGGATCGCGATAGTCTGGACGCCAATATTGAGCTCAAGGCAAAGATCGAGGCGATCCGGCTGGCCGTGGGCGAACGGATGAACCTTGGTGACGTCACAGAAAAGTCGGTCCCTAAGATGATGCTCGTTGCCCCGCCCAAGAACGGCGGTGCGGTGACCGTGCGCAGTTTCATTCCACACCGCGCCCATGCCACCATCGGCGTGCTGGGGGCGGTGAGCGTCGCCACAGCCTGCCTCATCCCCGGCTCGCCCGCTGCGGACGTGGCGGATATCCCCGAGGGTAGCCGCAAAACCTTGTCTGTCGAACACCCGACCGGCGAAATGAGCTGCGTGCTCGAACTGGACGACACGGGCGCGGTCAAGACCGCCGCTCTGCTGCGCACAGCGCGAAAATTGATGGATGGAGTTGTTTTCGGATGAGCGATCGTATTGTCAGCTGGCACGCCAGCCCGTCCAAGCCGCTCTATACGCCGCCCGCCGGTGCCATTGACGCGCATTGCCATGTATTCGGCCCAATGGCGGATTTTCCGTTTAGTCCAAAGGCGAAGTATCTTCCGCAAGACGCTGGTCCAGATATGCTTTTTGCGCTGCGAGACCATCTGGGCTTTGCCCGCAACGTCATTGTTCAGGCCAGTTGCCACGGTACCAATAATGACGCGACGTTGGACGCGATTGCGAAGTCAAACGGCAAAGCGCGCGGTGTCGCAGTTGTTGATCCGGCGATTTCAGAAACCGAATTACAGGCCCTGCACGATGGCGGCATCCGCGGCATCCGCTTCAACTTCCTCAAACGCCTTGTCGACGACGCGCCCAAAGACAAGTTCCTTGAGGTTGCCCAGCGCCTGCCCAAGGGCTGGCATGTGGTGATCTATTTCGAGGCCGACATTCTCGAGGAACTCCGCCCCTTCATGGACGCGATCCCCGTCCCACTCGTGATCGACCATATGGGTCGTCCCGATGTCCGTCAGGGACCCGACGGGGCGGATATGAAGGCCTTCCGCGCCTTTCTCGATGGCCGGGACGACATCTGGTTCAAGGCAACCTGCCCTGACCGGCTCGACGCCATCAAGGAAGGCGGCGCCGGCGACCCTTGGGATGCCTTTGCCCACGCCGTTGCGCCGCTGGTGGCCGACTATCAGGACCGCGTGCTATGGGGCACCGATTGGCCGCACCCGAACATGGACACCGAAATCCCCGATGACGGGCATCTGGTCGACATGATCCCAAGGATCGCGCCGACGGAGGCGTTGCAGCGAAAACTGCTCATCGACAATCCGATGCGGCTCTATTGGCCAGAAGAATTGGGCTGAAATTACTCAGTTAGGTCGGCCCCTAAACCGCTTACCCTGAGCTTGTCGAAGGGCTGTCCTTTAATGGTCACCGAGACACAAAAGAAAAGCAACCCTTCG
>CAJBSR010000280.1 GCA_903958285.1 uncultured Sphingomonadales bacterium | reverse complement strand
TGATCGAGCAGGTCAACGTCAACCTCGGCACGACCGATGTCGACAGCCCGACGGCGTCGGCGGCTGGCGGCACCGTTAACTATCGCACCATCACGGGTGGTGAAGACATTGCCGCAAAGGTCAGCGCGTCTGTTGGCGATTTTGATTACACCCGCGTGTTCGGTTGGTTGAGCTCCGGTGCTTTCACCGAAAGCGGCTCCCGCATTTGGGTGTCGGCAAGTGCCGCGAAAAACGACAAGTTCAAGGGCCCCGGCCGTATCGAGAAGCAGCAGTATAATGCGCGCTTCTACCAGCCTCTCGACAATGGCGACTTCATCTCGCTCGCGGGCCATTACAACCAGAACCGCAACAATTTTTACCGCAACCCGAGCGTGAATGATCTCCGGACACTTTTCACAGCGACGACGATCCCGACAGCAGCCAACATTTCTGCGGCAAATCCGCTGAACCTAGGCGTCCTCACAGCGACGCAGCAGGACGCGCTGTTCAATTTTGAAAATGACGCGACCTGCAACCAGCCGGTGAAGGGGCCGGGCGCCCAAAATTATGGGGCCACAGGCTTTACCTGCACCAACTTCTACGGCTTGCGCATCAACCCGTCGAACACCGGCAATGGCCGTTTCAATTCACGTTTCACGCTCGCTGATAATCTGATCTTCACGGCTGACGCGTCGTTCCAATATGTGTTGGCCAATGGTGGCGGTTACACGACGCTGTCGGAAACCAGCGCTATTGCCCGAGGCTCACGTGGGCTCGCTGCTCCGGGTGTGGACTTCAACGCCGATGGCGATTTCGCGGACACTGTGGGCTTCTACACCCCCAACAACACCAACACCCGTCGTTACACGGCGATCATGTCGCTGATCTACGACATCAACGACAATCACCGTGTCCGCATCGCCTATACCTTTGACCGTGCCCGTCACCGTCAAACAGGGGAATGGGGTTTCTTGAACGCCGCAGGCTTCCCGCAGAGCCCCTTTGGTGGGCGGAATGGCCCGGACGTCGTCAACGCCGATGGCTTCGCACTTCAGCAGCGTGATCGCTTGTCTATTGCTCTGCTGAACCAAGTGGCCGGTCAGTATGTCGGCAAGTTCTTTGACGAAAAGCTTCGTGTCGAACTCGGACTTCGTGCGCCGTTCTTCCGCCGTGATTTGAACCAGTATTGCTATACCCAGACAGGTGGTGCTGGTTTTGCGACCTGCACCAGCCAATTGCCGGCGGCCCTCGTCATCGTGCCGCCAACGCAGTTGACGGGACCTTTCCCGGCGAACTCGCTTTATGCGCCCTTCGCAGCTCAGTATAAGTACAACAAGATCCTGCCGAACGGTGGCCTGACGTTCAAGTTGTCTGACGATATCAGCACCTTTGCCAGCTACGCCAAGGGCTTCTCGGCGCCGCGTACCGATAACCTTTATCGCCAGCCGCTTGTAATTGTGACGCCGGAATCTACGGACGCGTTTGACCTTGGCATGCGCTACACGACAAACAAGGTGCAGGCGCAGGCGACGGTTTGGTACATCCAGTATCAGAACCGTATCGTGACGTCGTTCGACCAGGCGCTTGGCATTTCGGTGGATCGTAACGTCGGTAAGGTGAAGAGCTACGGCGTTGATGCAAACATCGCTTACAGCCCGATCCGCGAGCTGACGCTCTACACCTTTGCGTCATACAACAACTCAAAGCTGCAGCAGGATATCGAACTTGGTCAGGTCGGTGGTGTCACCGTCTTCGCGCCGACGGCTGGCAAATATGTCACCGAAACGCCGAAGTGGACCGTGGGTGGTCGTGCCTCAGTCGATGTCGGCCCGGTTAGCTTGGGCGCACAGGTGAAATATGTCAGCAGCCGTTTTGCAACGGATGTGAACGATGTTGTGACACCGAGCTACACATTGGTTGATGCCAATGCGCGCTTCAGCTTTGCTGATTGGGGCTTGAAGGACACCTTCTTCCAGCTGAACGCGTCGAATCTGTTCAACAAATTCTACTTCGGCAACATCAGCACGCAGATCAACCATGGCACAATCGGGGGGATCGCGGGTTCAAACCCGAACTTCTCCGTCGGTGCGCCGCGCACGATCATGGGGACGTTGCAGATCGGCTTTTAAGCCAATCTAAGGCCGCACAAAGA
>CAJBSR010000279.1 GCA_903958285.1 uncultured Sphingomonadales bacterium | reverse complement strand
CGTCAGCCATTGATCCGGGCATTTCCATCGCCACCGTTTACCGCACGGTCCGCCTGTTCGAAGAAGCGGGCATTTTGGAACGTCATGACTTCGGCGATGGCCGCTCGCGTTATGAAGCCGCTGCCGAGGCGCATCATGACCATCTGATCGACGTTGAAACCGGCCGTGTCATCGAATTCGTCGATCCAGAATTGGAAGCCCTGCAGAAGGTCATTGCCGAACGGCTCGGCTTCCGCCTCGTTGACCACCGCATGGAACTCTATGGCGTCGCGCTCGATCGCAAGAGCTGACATCGCCCCTCTGCGGGCATGGTTGCGGATCGGGGCCATTGCCCTTGTCCTTGCTTTTATCATCCTGCCGCATCTGCTGTGGCGGCTTTTTGATCGACAGTCCCCAATTGCCGGTCTGTTTCTTGGAGTAGCAGCGAAGATCGCCGGGGCCGATGTCCGCGTGAGCGGGCAGCCCATCCGTCGCAATGTCCTTTACATCGCCAATCATGTGAGCTGGCTCGACATCCTCACCTTGGCGGGCAGGACGCGTTGTGCCTTTGTCGCGAAAGCAGACATGAAGCCATGGCCCCTGATCGGCTGGCTGACGACGAGCAACAACACCGTCTATGTCGAACGTGAAAGCCGACAGAAGGCGCACCATCAGGCCACAGCCTTGCAGACGGCGCTGACCTCTGGCCAACCCGTGACTCTGTTCCCCGAAGGAACGACCCATGATGGGCGCCAATTGTTGCCATTCCGCTCGTCCCTGATCGCGGCCGTCACACCGGCGCCCGAACAGATCTCCATCCAACCTGTCGCCATCGATTATGGCAGGGTCGCCCCGGAGATCGCTTGGGTGGGGAACGAGTCCTTCGGTGCCAATGCCCTGCGCGTTTTGGGTCGGCGGGGGCGCTTCCCTGTCACCCTCCATTTCCTGGAGCCGCTGTCCCACGCTGACTTTGCCGACCGCAAAGCAATTGCCGCGCACAGCCGCGCCGAGATTGCGGCTGCACTGGGTGTCAGCTAGGGCCGCCGCATGACTCGCCCCGCCCCCAAAACATTCCACGTCAAATCCTTCGGTTGCCAGATGAACGTCTATGACGGCGAGCGGATGACCGAAATGCTGGGCGCAGAAGGCATGGTCGCTACCCCTGAGGCGGAGGCGGACCTCGTCGTCTTCAACACCTGCCACATCCGCGAGCGCGCCGCCGAGCGCGTCTATTCCGAAATCGGGCGCCAGCGCCGGGAGGACGGCACCCGACCGATGATCGCGATGGCAGGTTGCGTCGCGCAGGCCGAGGGGACCGAAGTGACCCGCCGGACCAAGGACGTCGACATTGTCGTCGGCCCCCAGGCCTATCATGCGCTGCCCCAGATGATCGAACGCGCAACGCGCGGGGAACGCGTGCATGATCTTGACCTGCCGGGGCTCGAAAAGTTCGGCAAGCTGCCTTTCCGCAAACGCACCGGCGCATCCGCTTTCCTGACGGTGCAGGAAGGGTGCGACAAATTCTGCACCTATTGCGTCGTGCCCTATACCCGCGGCGGAGAAATCAGCCGCAGCTTTGAGGCGATTGTCGATGAGGCCAAAGCCTTGGTCGACGGCGGCGCCAAGGAAATCACACTGCTGGGCCAGAACGTCAATGCATGGTCCGAAGGCCCCAATGGTCTGGATCATTTGATCCGCGCGCTCGACAAGATCAGCGGTCTTGAGCGTATCCGCTATATGACCAGCCACCCTAACGACATGACCGAGGGCCTGATCCAAGCGCATGCAGATGTCGAAAAGCTGATGCCGTTCCTGCACCTGCCCGTCCAATCGGGCAGCGACCGCATTTTAAAGGCCATGAACCGCAAGCACACAGCGGCCTCCTATCTGGCCATCATGGACCGCGTCCGCGCCGTGCGGCCCGACATTGCTGTGTCGGGAGACTTCATCGTCGGCTTCCCAGGAGAGACTGAGGCTGAATTCGAAGAGACGCTCGATATCATTCGGGCGACCCGATATTCGCTGGCCTTTAGTTTCAAATACTCTTCTCGCCCCGGCACGCCGGCCGCGACCATGGACGGTCATATCGCGCCCGAAATCATGGATGATCGCCTTGAAAGATTGCAGGCGCTGCTCAACCAACAGCAACTCGCTTTCAATGAAGCCAGTGTCGGCCAACGGGTGAAGGTGTTGCTGGAACGCAACGGAAAATTGCCGGGCCAAAAAATCGGTAAAACACCCTGGTTGCAGTCGGTTCATGTCATGACCGATGCACAAATCGGTGATATGGTTGATGTTGATCTGGTTTCTGCGGGGCCAAATAGCCTTGCAGGGTCTCTTGCCGACAAGGAGCTGAATGTCGCGTAAACCCCAACCCGCCCAATCGGGCGACAAAGCCCGCCTCGAAGTCATCTTCGATAAACCGCAGCTTCTTGGCCAGGTTTTCGGGCAATATGACCAGAATCTGGTCGCCATCGAAAATGCACTCGGGGTGTATATCGCGGCACGCGGTAACAAGCTGCAGATTGAGGGGGAGGCAGAATCCATTGCGCGGGCGCGTGATGTGCTGACCGGCCTCTACAACCGCATCGTCCATGGGCAGGAAATCGACGCAGGCACTGTGTCGGGCATCATTTCCATGTCGGCCGAACCAACGCTGGACGGCATCATCAAGAATGACGCGGCTGACGTTCCGCCGGTGATGATCCGCACGCGCAAGAAAACCATCGTGCCGCGCTCGGCCACGCAGATCCGCTATATGGAAGCGCTGGTCCGCAACGACATTATCTTCGCGCTTGGACCGGCAGGGACTGGCAAGACCTATCTGGCCGTCGCACAGGCTGTCTCGCAGCTCATCACCGGATCGGTGGACAGGCTCATTCTCTCACGCCCGGCTGTAGAAGCGGGCGAGCGTCTGGGCTTTCTGCCCGGAGACATGAAGGAGAAAGTCGACCCCTATCTGCGGCCGCTTTACGATGCGCTGTACGACACGCTTCCGGCTGAACAGGTTGAGCGGCGCATCAGTTCTGGCGAAATCGAAATCGCGCCGATCGCCTTCATGCGCGGACGCACGCTAGCGGAAAGCTTCATCATCCTTGATGAAGCCCAGAACACGACGCCCAACCAGATGAAGATGTTCCTGACGCGCTTCGGCATGAACAGCCGCATGGTCATTTGCGGGGACCCGCGACAGGTCGACTTGCCGGACCCCAGCAAGTCCGGCCTTGCCGATGCGGTGAACCGGCTGGAGGGCGTGGACGGCGTTGCTGTTGTCCGCTTCAACGCCGCCGACGTTGTGCGCCACCCGATCGTCGGGCGGATCGTCGAAGCCTATGAAGGGCCAGACAGCGCACCGCGATGATTGAGGCGGCGATCATTGATGAAGGCTGGGACAAAGGCACGGACTGGGAAACGCTTGGTCAGACGGCGGTTTCCTGGGCCATTTCACGCACCCCCTTTGGAGGGCTGGCTCGGTCAGACACGCCTGTCGAAATCGCCATCCGGCTAACAAGCGACAACGAAGTTCATGCCCTTAACCGGCAATACCGGGACAAGGACAAGCCGACCAATGTTCTGTCCTTCCCGATGTATGCGCCGGAAGAGTTGCTGACACTCGAGGATGAGCGGCTGCCGGAAATCATGCTGGGCGATATCGTGCTGGCGCGGGAAACCTGTTTGCGCGAGGCGACGGAAAAGGATCTGCCCGTCGCGACCCATGCAACGCACCTGATTGTACACGGTGTTTTGCATCTCTTGGGCTATGACCATATAGACGATGAAGATGCCGAAAACATGGAGGCATTGGAGCGTCGCATCATGGCCGATCTTGGCCATGACGACCCCTATGGAGACTGAAAAACAACCGTCATGACGGAGGATGCCAGTAGCAGCCGATCTTGGTTCCAAAACCTGAGATCAATGGTCTTCCGCAGCGAACCATCGCTGCGTGATCAAATTGAAGACGCAATTGAAGATGCAGAAGACGGCTCGGCACCCGCCCATGGCGATCTTTCAGCCATTGAGCGTGAGATGCTGCGCAACCTGCTGCATTTTGGGGAGCGTACCGTGGGTGACATTGCCGTCCCCCGCAGCGACATCATCGCTGTTCCCACAACCATCACTTTTGCAGAGCTTGTAAAGGCCTTTGCCGATGCCGGGCACAGCCGTCTGCCGGTCTATCGCGACAATCTGGATGACGTCTCGGGCATGGTCCACATCAAAGATGTGTTCGCCATCCTCGCGCGCAACCGCAAGCCGCCCGTGACGATCACCAAGCTGATCCGCCAGCCGCTTTACGTGCCGGCGGCGCGAGGTGTGCTCGATGTGCTGGCAGACATGCGCGCAAAGCGCATCCATCTGGCCGTCGTCATCGATGAGTATTCGGGCACGGAAGGCTTGGTCACCATTGAGGATATCGTTGAGGAAATCGTCGGCGATATTGAGGATGAACATGACGATGCACCCGTCGAAATGCTCATCAATGTCGAGGACGGCATTTGGGAGGCCGACGCCCGCGCCGAGCTGGAAGACGTCGCCAACGTCATTGACCCGCGTCTGGGTGAGATTGACGAAGATGTCGACACGCTGGGCGGGCTGACCTTCGTGCTCGCCGGGCATGTCCCGCAGGTGGGTGAGATGTTGCTGCATGACAGCGGCTGGCGGATCGAAGTGACGGAGGGCGATGATCGCCGTGTCACGCGCGTGCGCCTTCATGCCCCGCTGCCCGACATCGCGTCTGCAAAATAACGCTTAACCAACACGGCCCTGCTGCTAGACTTGCGGCGGGATAAAAAAGAATCGGTCGCACCCCCGCAACATCAACCCAATTGGGGAGAGAAGTCGTGCGCCGTTCGATCCAGATCATTACCTCTGTAACCCTCATCGCCGTCCTCACCGGTGCTGCTGCAAGCGCGGCCGACAACCGGGCGGCCGCCGCACCGCCGGGCACCAAGGCCCGTTATGCGATGGACGTTGGCACCATGACAGGCATGGCCGGAATGGGCGGCGGCATGGGCGGGGCCATGTCGATGATGTTCGGCGGCGGCAATCGGGAGATGCGCGAGCTGCGTCTGCGGATCGGTTCCAACGCCCCCGCACCGGCCAGCCCGGCAGCCGATCACTTTTTCCTGCCTTCGGCTAAGCTCGGCAAATCTGTCCCTCTGCTCATTCCCGAAAAGCAACCTGTGGGGGATGCGCCCGCCGATTTTCAGCGCCCCAAAGGTCGTCTGATCCTATTCTGGGGATGCGGGGCCAAAGCGCAAAAGGGCCAACCGGTCATCATCGACTTTGCAAAGGTCGCCGCAGGGCAAATGCCGCCGGGTCTTTTCTCCACCAACGTGCCCGTTGATCGCGGGCCAACCGCTGCCAATTCGCGCACCTATGCCGAATGGCCCAACAAGAAGAGCAGTAAGCCGCCGGCGTCCGGGTCCTCTATGCTGGGCGCCCACCGGATCGCATCCAACTATGCGCCCGAAATCGCCTTCAGCCTCAATCAGGATTATATGGCGGGCCTCACCGGCAAATCGACCAGCGTCAACGGCGCAACCATCCTCAGCTGGAACAGCGTCCCCAGTGCCACCGGATATCATGCTTGGGCGATGGGCGCCAAGATGGAAGGCGGCGAAGAACCGCGCGACTTTGTCTGGTGGAGTTCATCGATGAGCAGGGAGTTTGGCGGCGGCCTTTGGGACTGGCTCCCCCCTGCAACAGTTCAGCGGCTCATCACGCAAAAGGTCGTGATGCCGCCGACACAAACAAGCTGTGCGATCCCGCAGGAAGTGAAGACCTATGCCCCTGATTTCATGATGGGCAACCTCTATGCCTATGGGCCAGAAGCGAACTTCAGTTTCCCGCCCAAGCCGGTCAACGCACCCGCCAGTTGGACGCCCGACTGGACGGCGCGCGTCCGCTACCGCTCCTTCACCAGTTGGATGATCGGCGGACAGATGGGCGGCATGGGCGCGGCGATGGGGGAACAGGAGGCGCCGGAGAAAAAGAAGTGCAAGCCAAGTCTGATGGGGGCTGTGCTGGGTAAAGGTTGCTGATCGCCAAAGCCGCTCTATATCCGCCTTAACAGACGGATGGAGAGTTGAATGAATTGGCGCACGCACGCGAAGATCATTTCAGGGCTGGTCGTGGTCGGACTGGCCGGTGGCTATTGGGTTATCACCACGCCCAATGAGGCGAAGGTGGATATTGCCAAGCAATATGGCCCCATCCCCGTGCTGTCGGAACTGGAGCAGGAAGCCTTTCCCTCCATCCGCATTGCCAAGGTTGTTGGCTGGGCAGCCAATGCCAAGCCGGTCGCGGCACAAGGCCTTGCCGTTGCGGAATATGCGCGCGATCTGGACCATCCCCGCTGGCTGAAGCTGCTGCCCAATGGCGACATCCTCGTCGCGGAATCGACGCAGCCGTCGCGCGAACCGATGGGCCTTGGCGATCGCATCGCCCGCTATATCATGAAGTCCGCCAATGGCTCCGACGTCTCGGCCAACCGCATCACGCTGCTGCGGGACAGCGATGGCGACGGCAAGGTCGATGTCCGTTCGGTCCTGCTGACAGCAGAGAACGGCCTCAATTCACCGTTCGGCATGGAACTGGTCGGCGACACGCTCTACGTCGCTAACACCGATGCCTTGCTGGCTTTCCCGTACAAGGAAGGCGACACCAAGATCACCGCCAAGGGTGAGAAGATCGTGCCGCTGCCAGCGGGCGCACCGAACAATCACTGGACGCGCAACGTCATTGCCTCGCCTGACAAGAAGACGCTGCTCGTCACCGTCGGGTCGAACAGCAATATCGGTGAAAACGGCCTGAAGCCAGAAGAATATCGCGCCAACGTGCTCGAAGTCTTCCCCAAGCAAAAGACGTTCCGCATCTTCACAGCGGGCCTGCGCAACCCCAATGGCCTCGCCTATGAACCCAAGACGGGATACCTTTGGACCACCGTTAATGAGCGCGATCAGCTGGGCCCGGACACCCCGCCCGACTATCTCGCGACGGTTGATTTTGGCGGCCACTATGGCTGGCCCTGGTATTATTGGCGCCTGCCGGACAACCGCGTCCAGCCGCAGCGCCCGGACCTGCAGCAATATGTGAAGAAGCCAAACTATGCGCTCGGCCCGCACACCGCCTCGCTCGGCCTCGCCTTTGCAGGCACCGCCAAGCTCGGGGACAAGTTCGCCAATGGCGCGTTCATCGGCCAGCACGGATCATGGAACCGCGTGCCGCCATCGGGCTATAAGGTTGTCTACATTCCGTTCAACGAACGGGGCTTCCCTGATGCTAAGGCCAAGCCCATTGATGTGCTGACAGGCTTCCTCAACAGCAAGAACGAAGCGCAGGGCCGCCCTGCCGGTGTCGCCATCGACAAGAGCGGCGCGCTTCTGGTGGCCGACGATGCGGGTAACCGCATCTGGCGGGTGAGTGCTCCGGCGGGGAAATAGTCCTCTCCGCTTGTCCTAGTCTGTCGCAAACAGCATCGCGTCGTCAGCAAAGGCCTTGAACTCGAGCGCATTGCCGCTCGGGTCCAGAAAAAACATCGTCGCCTGTTCGCCCGGCTGCCCTTTGAAGCGGATATGCGGCGCAATGCCAAAAGGGATGCCCGCCGCCGTCACGCGTGCGGCGAGGTCTTCCCACTGAGGCATTGTCAGCACGACGCCGAAATGCGGCACCGGCACATCATGCCCATCAACCGGGTTGGTGATGGTCACGGCCTTCGCATCCGCCGACAGATGGGCCACGATCTGATGGCCGAAGAAATCAAAGTCGATCCAATGGTCGGAACTGCGCCCTTCCCCGCACCCGAGAATGTCCCGGTAAAAGCTGCGGGCGACCGCAAGGTCGTGGACGGGAAAGGCGAGATGAAAGGGGCGCATAGCCGCCTTCTATGCCCCAAGTATGGAAAGACAAAGATTGAATTTGCGGGCGCTGCCCGTTAGCCCTGCCCCCGTGCTGCGTTTCGCCAAATCCCTCGCGCTCCTTGCCGGCCTTGTTTCGGCGACAGGCTTTGCGCCGCTCAACCTTTGGCCAGTCTCGCTGCTTTGCTTGGCGCTGATGATGCACCTCGTCCACACAGCGCCGGACCTGAAGGGCGCGCTGCTGCGCGGCTATTGGTTTGGCGTCGGCCATTTCGTCGTTGGGCTGAACTGGATCGCGGGCTCCTTCGCCTATCAGGATGCCATGCCCGTTTGGCTGGGCTGGATCGCTGTTGTGGCTCTTGCCCTTTACATTGCGGTCTACCCGGCGCTGGCGGCGGGCCTCGCTTGGAAACACGGCCGGGGGCATGGGACCGTCTTTGTCTTGTTCTTTGCGGCGGCTTGGATCATCACTGAATGGCTGCGCGCTACGATGTTTACGGGCTTTGCCTGGAACCCGTTGGGCGTCATCTGGGTCGGTGCCAGCGGCGTAACACGTTGGCTCGGCACCTACGCCCTGTCGGGCTTTGTAGTGATGAGCGCAGGCACGCTCTGGCTTTTGGCCAAACGCAATATCAAAGGCGCGGCCGTGCCAGCAGCCTTCGTGGTTGCCGGGCTATTGCAGAGCGTTCCGATGTCGGTACCGGAGCCAGACCTCAACCTGCGCATGGCGAAGCAGCCCCTGATCCGCGTGGTGCAGCCCAATATCGGGCAGCAGGACAAGCATGTGCCCGCTTTTGACGCGATCAATTTTCGCAAACTGGAAGCGATGACGGGCGCCGCCGGCATCTCCCCGCGCCTCATCGTCTGGCCCGAAGCGGCCATCCCAGATTACATTCAGGAAGAGCCATGGGCGCGTGCGCGACTGGCCACGCTGCTCGGCCCCAAGGACGCGCTGCTGACCGGCGGGGTCGCGCTGGAATATGATCGCGCTGGCAAGCTTGTCGGCGCGCGCAACAGCGTGTTCGCGCTGCTGGCGAATGGTCAGATCACCTCGCGTTACGACAAGTCACATCTGGTGCCTTATGGCGAGTATCTGCCGATGCGGCCGCTGCTGTCTGCCATTGGCCTTTCCCGCCTTGTTCCCGGCGACATAGACTTCTGGCCCGGCCCCGGCCCGCGTAGCTTTGATGTGCCGGGCTTCGGCAAGGTCGGATTCCAGATTTGCTATGAAGTGATTTTTTCGGGGCAAGTGGTGGAGCGGGCCAACCGCCCTGCCTTCATCTTCAACCCCTCCAACGATGCTTGGTTCGGCAGCTGGGGCCCGCCACAGCATCTGGCGCAGGCAAGGTTGCGCGCGGTTGAAGAAGGCCTGCCGGTCGTCCGTTCAACGCCAACGGGCATCTCCGCAATTGTAGATGCCGATGGTCGGGTGCTGCATTCCGTGCCCTATCATGAAGCCGGTTTCATCGAAGCCCGCCTGCCATTTGCCCATCCGCCCACGCTGTTTGCGCGGCTGGGCAACATTTTGCCGCTTGGGTTTACCATAGTTCTTGTGTTGACAGGAATTGCGCTGCGTCGGCGTCTACGCTAAGGCCACAGCCGCACATAAAGATTTCTTTATACGCAGACACAGCAATCAATGACTGGAAAAACCATGCGTTCCAATTACCTATTTACCTCTGAAAGCGTTTCTGAAGGCCATCCCGATAAGGTCTCTGACCAGATTTCGGACGCCATTGTTGACCTCTTCCTCTCCAAAGATCCCGAAGCGCGCATCGCCTGCGAAACGCTCACGACGACCCAGCTCGTTGTTCTTGCCGGCGAAATCCGCTGCAAGGGCGTTTACGAAAACGGTGAATGGGCGCCCGGCGCTCAGGCAGAGATTGAAGCCACCGTCCGCCAGACGGTGAAGGACATCGGCTATGAACAGGACGGCTTCCATTGGGAAAAGTTTGAGTTCATCAACCGCCTGCACGGCCAATCCGCGCACATCGCGCAGGGTGTGGACGCCGCCGCCAACAAGGATGAAGGCGCTGGCGACCAGGGCATCATGTTTGGTTATGCAACCGACGAGACACCCGACCTGATGCCGGCCACGCTCTATTACAGCCACAAGATCCTGGAGCGCATGGCCGCTGACCGCCATTCCGGCGCAGCACCGTTCCTTGAGCCAGACGCCAAGAGCCAGGTGACGCTCCGCTATGAAGGCAGCCTGCCTGTTGCCGCGACCGCCGTCGTCGTCTCAACCCAGCACGCGCCGGGTTATGACGAAGGTGACAAGGAAGCCGAACTGCACGCTTATGTGAAGAAGGTCGTGGCCGACGTGATCCCGCCCGTCCTGCTGCGCGAAACCGAATATCACATCAACCCGACCGGCAGCTTTGTCATTGGCGGGCCTGATGGCGACGCGGGCCTTACCGGCCGCAAGATCATCGTCGACACTTATGGCGGGGCAGCCCCGCATGGCGGCGGCGCGTTCTCCGGCAAGGACCCGACCAAGGTCGACCGGTCAGCGGCTTATATCACGCGCTATCTGGCGAAGAATATTGTCGCCGCGGGCCTTGCCACGCGCTGCACGATCCAGCTCGCTTATGCCATCGGCGTCTCCAAGCCGCTGTCGCTTTATGTCGACACGCATGAAACCGGCACGGTGGGCGATGACGTGATTGAAGCGGCGATCATGAGCATCCCGAAGCTTGGCGGCCTCACCCCGCGCGCCATCCGCACGCATCTGGGCCTGAACAAGCCAATCTACCGCAAGTCGGCAGCCTATGGCCATTTCGGCCGCAAGCCCGAAGGGGATTTCTTCCCTTGGGAGCGCACCGATCTGGTCGAAGACCTGAAGGCCGCGATCTAACACCGCGCCTGTCCACAGGCATTGAAGTTTAGGGGCGTCCCGCATTTGCAGGGCGCCCCTTTTCTTGTTCCCGGCTTGGACAAGCCCGCAGATCACCGCTAGAGGCGCGCGCATGACGACCGATCCGACCACACTCAACCGCCTCTATGGCCGCGTTCAGGGCCATAAGCTGCGGGCCGGACAACAGGCGTTGATGGATGACTTTCTGCCCACGGTTGCCGTGCCGGAAGGTCCGCTCGACGCGCGAACCTTATTTGGCGATGATCGGCCGCTGCAATTTGAAATCGGCTTTGGCGGGGGAGAACATCTCGCCTGGCAGGCGCAGCATGCGCCGACCCATGGCCTGATCGGCTGCGAGCCGTTCGTGAACGGTGTCGTCTCTGCCATGCTCCACATCCGGGATAAGGCGCTCCCCAATGTTCGCCTGCACATGGGCGACGCGCTCAATGCCTTGGCCCGCCTGCCGGACGGATCGCTCGACCGTGTCTATCTGCTGCACCCCGACCCCTGGCCCAAGGCGCGTCACGCCAAAAGGCGGATGATGAACCCGGGGCCAATCGCCATGATTGCGGCCAAGCTGAAGCCTGGCGGTGAATTCCGCTTCGGCACGGACCACCCCATTTATTGCCGCTGGGCGATGATGCAGATGGACAAAAGCCGGGATTTCGAATGGCAGGCGAACAGCGCCAGCGACTTCCTTGTCCGCCCCGATGACTGGCCAGAGACACGGTACGAGCGCAAGGCCCGCACGGTCTTTGGCCATGACGTCTGGTATTTCCGCTACATCCGCGTTTGACCGGTCAGCCCTTGGGGGTGAGCTTCAGCAATCGGGCCTTGTCGCCGTCTTCAAGCAGCCAGATGTTCCCATCCGCAGACTGATCCACGTCGCGGATGCGGTTGTCCATGGCCCAATGGTCGCCCTTTGCAGCCTGTTCGCCATTAAGGTCCACGCGCACCAGCGCCTTGCCACCCAACGCGCCAATAAAGGCATCGCCCTTCCATTTGGGGAAGGCGGCACCTTGATAAATCATCATGCCACCCGGTGAGATTGCGGGGTTCCAGAAGACCTTGGGCGCGATATATCCATCGCCCGGCTTATGATCGGGAATGTCGCGGCCATCATAATGGTCGCCGTTCGACACATTGGGGTAGCCAAAGTTCGCGCCGGGCGTGACCAAATTCAACTCATCGCCGTGCCGCGGGCCCATCTCAACCTCCCACAGGCGGCCTGCGCCATCAAAGGCAAGGCCCAGCGGGTTGCGGATGCCATAGGCATAGATCTGCGCTGTGACGCCGCCCTTGGCGGCCATAGGGTTGTCAGACGGTACGCTGCCGTCGTCGTTCAGCCGCACAACCTTGCCAAGGTTCATCGACAGATCCTGCGCGGGATCAAATTTCTGGCGCTCGCCTGAGGAGATGTAGAGCTTCCCATCCGGGCCGAACGCCATGCGATGTCCGAAATGGCCATTGCCCGTAACCTTGGGTGACTGCCGCCAGATGACGGTCAGCCCTTCTAGACGGGCGCCCGCATTGTCCTCAACCAGCTTGGCGCGGCCAACGACCGCGCCCTTCACGTCGCCCTCAGCCTCTGCCCAGCTGAGATACACAAGGCCATTGGTGGCGAAGCCGGGATGCAGCACCACATCACCCAAGCCACCTTGCCCTGCATAGGAGACCGCAGGCACGCCGGTGACGTCGGCAGCAGGCTGCCCCTCCCGCCACAGCTTCAGCTTGCCCGATTTCTCGGCGATAAGCGCGCGGCCATCCGGCAGGAACGCCATGGCCCATGGTTCGTTAAAGGTCGCGATTTCGGTGACGGCAAATGGCAAGGTGCCCGAAGCCTTATCCTGTGCATCTGCACCTGTACCGCAGGCCGTTGCGAACAAAATCGCAGCCGTGGCGGACAGGCGGAGCGGGAGACGGGTCCGCTTTGGTGTGACAGTGACGGCTGGATGCATTGGGCTTTCCTCTCTGAAATCCGGGCATGAATTTGCTTAAGCCCAAATGGGATGCGCGACCCGCCGGTTCAATGGGTCCATTCCGGTCTCTGTTGACGTTTTCTTGACCAATGTGGGGCACGAAAGTGCCTGACATGGCAGACGTTTTTGATTTCAGGGACCATCTGGGTAAACGGCGGCACAAACGCCGCATCGCCCTTTCGGCGCGCGATCTCGCAATTGGTGTGATGGGCATGGCGGCGGTGGCAACAGCTGTCATCTTGTGGCCAGCCGCGGCGAGCGGAGACGCCCTCCCCGCTGCAAAGGATATCGCGCAAACCAGCCTTGCGACGACGGGTGTTTCTGCGCGCAAATTTGGCAAATGCCACTCAGGCGGTGGCCTCAATTGTGTTGTGGACGGGGACACCTTCTGGATCGACGGAGAGAAAATCCGCATCGCCGATATCGACACGCCGGAGACCCATCCGGCCCGCTGTGCCGAAGAGGCGCGCCTCGGCAATGCTGCGACCGACCGGCTGCAAGTCCTACTCAATGCCGGCG
>CAJBSR010000278.1 GCA_903958285.1 uncultured Sphingomonadales bacterium | reverse complement strand
GCCATCAACGCGCAGCCGGTCCACAAAGCCCGTTGGCAGGTGAAAGAGGACATCGACCAACTTATTGAGTCCCAACCGCTCAAGCGGGCGCGCAAGCTGCGGGCCGATGCCCTTAAGGGCAGTCACTTCGGCAAAGATCGGGTTGAGAAGTTCTGGTCGCATGGCTATCCCGCAACACCCTTACCCCAGCCTGCGCAAGCGTCAAAACGCCCGCCGGCCAATTGGCGTTGGAAAATGGAAGACGAAGCGCGGCTGAAACGACTGAAATTCCGGGCATGGCACCGTGGAACGCGCGAAGCCGACTATATGGTCGGCGGTTTTTTTGACGCGCACGCCGCCAATTGGAATGAATCGGAAATCGTCTGGTTCGAACAGCTTATGGATGAACAAGACGTAGATATCATTGGCTGGGCGATGGGTTCCATCCCCGTACCCGCGGAATGGCAGGGCCCGATGATGGTCGCTTTCCAGAAACTCGACTTCATCCGGATTCCCGAGTGATTGAACTCAACCGCATTCTGACATCAGATAAACCGCTTACGCTGGCCGGCGCCCCGACAGGGTTCCTCCCCTGGCTGATGACGGACCTTGCCCGCGCAGCCAATGGCCGGGCCGTGTTCATCGCATCCGATGAAATCTCGATGCGCGCGCTTGCCGATGCGGCCAACTGGTTTGCCCCCGAAGTTGAGGTGCTGACCTTCCCGTCCTGGGATTGCCTGCCATATGACCGCGCCTCACCTTCACTGCGCGTCACCTCTGAACGTCTGGCGACGCTCGCTGCACTTCAGCGCAAGACCGACAAGCCGCAGCTTCTGATCACCACCGCCAATGCCGCAACCCAGCGTGTATTGACGCCGTTCCGCATCCGGCAATTGACGGCGCACCTCGCCCCCGGCGCGCGGATTGATCGCGACAAGCTGGCGGAACTGTTGCAGGCCAATGGCTATGTCCGCACAGATACCGTTGCAGACGCAGGCGAATTTGCGGTGCGTGGCGGGTTGGTTGATTTGTTTCCATCTGGAATGCCGCACGGTCTGCGGCTCGATTTCTTCGGCGACGAAATTGAAACGGTTCGCACCTTTGATCCGGCGGACCAGCGGACCACCGGGCGGGCGGATGACGGCTTCACCCTCCTCCCCGCCTCTGAAGCTCTGCTCGATGAAGAGGGTATCAAGCGCTTCCGAACGCGATACCGTGACCTTTTCGGCGCGACCGCGACAGGCGATCCGCTTTATCAGGCCGTCTCCGAAGGGCGGCGACTGGCAGGCATGGACCATTGGCTGCCGCTGATTGAAGACAAGCTGACCACATTGTTCGAGCATCTGGGTGACGCGCCACTGATCGTCCGCGAACTTGGCGTTGACGGCGCAATTGAGGGGCGGTTTGAGGCAATTGCCGACTATTATGGCAACCGCGAAAAGGCGCAGTCGGCAGACCCCGGCAGCTATCGCCCCCTCACACCTGATGCGCTCTATCTGTCGCACAAACAGTGGGACACAGCGATCGTCAATCAGTCGATCCATCTGGCGACGCCTTTCCATGAGCCGCCGTCGGACACGGTCATCGATTTTGGCATTGATGGCCCGCGTGATTTTGCGCCGGAGCGGACCAATGGCGACAATGTCTATGATGCGCTCACCGCGCACGCCACGGGGCTGGCCCATCACGAGCGCGGCATGGTGCTCGCCTGCTATTCCAAGGGCTCACGCGACCGCCTGACAGGTTTGCTGGCGGATCATGGTCTGGCCGGAGCCGTTCTGCTGGAGACTTGGCAGGAGGCACAGGGCTTTGTCGGTGCACCGCGCAAACGCGAAGGCGAGATTCGCGTGGCGCTCGTCGTCGTCCCGCTCGATCACGGCTTTACCGCGCCCAATATCGCCGTGCTGTCCGAACAGGATGTGCTGGGCGACCGGCTTGTCCGCCGCGCCAAGCGCAAAAAGTCTGCCGATGCCTTTATGGCGGAACTGGCGACGCTCTCGCCCGGTGACCTTGTCGTCCATACTGAGCACGGCATCGGCCGCTATGAGGGGCTGACGCAGATCCCCGTTTCGCAGGCGCCGCATGATTGCGTGGCGCTGTCCTATGCGGGTGGTGACAAGCTTTATGTGCCTGTCGAGAACATTGATGTCCTGTCCCGCTATGGCAGCGACAGCGACGGCGTGGCGCTGGACCGTCTGGGCGGCGAGGCCTGGCAGCGCCGCAAGGCCAAGATGCGCGAACGCATCCGCGAAATTGCAGGCGAACTGATTGCGACGGCCGCCCTCCGAGCGCTGCGTGCGGGCGACGTCGCGGAGCCAGATTCGCAGCATTATGCCGAATTCGTCAACCGCTTCCCCTATCAGGAAACCGATGATCAGGAGCGCGCGATCGCCGATGTGACCGAGGATCTGGCCGCGGGCAAGCCAATGGACCGGCTCGTCGTGGGCGATGTAGGCTTCGGTAAAACCGAAGTTGCGCTGCGGGCAGCCTTCATTGCCGCTATGGCCGGCATGCAGGTTGCGCTTATATGTCCGACCACCCTTCTCGCCCGGCAACATTTCCAGAATTTCGTTGAACGTTTCCAAGGCTTCCCGCTCAACATCGGCCGCCTGTCCCGCCTTGTCGGTTCGGTCGAGGCCAAGGCGACACGGGAAGGTTTGGAAAGCGGCACCATCGACATCGTCATCGGCACGCATGCTCTATTGTCAAAGGGTATTGCCTTCAAACGCCTTGGCCTTGTCGTCGTCGACGAAGAACAGCGCTTTGGTGTGGTCCATAAGGAAAAGCTAAAAGCCCTGAAGGCCGACGTCCATGTGCTGACGCTGACGGCCACGCCCATTCCACGCACCTTGCAAATGGCGATGTCGGGCCTGCGCGAGCTGTCCGTCATCCAGACGCCGCCGGTCGACCGGCTGGCGGTGCGCACCTACATCATGCCTTGGGACAAGATCGTGATGCGCGAGGCACTGCTGCGTGAGCATTATCGCGGCGGGCAGAGCTTCTTCGTTACCCCGCGTATTTCCGACCTGCCCGACATTGAAGAGTTTCTGCGCACCGAAGTGCCGGAGATCAAATATGTCGTCGCCCACGGCCAGATGGCGCCGGGTGACGTTGAGGAGCGGATGTCGGCTTTTTATGACAAGCGCTACG
>CAJBSR010000277.1 GCA_903958285.1 uncultured Sphingomonadales bacterium | reverse complement strand
GGGCATTGGGCCGTCGGTGGCCGAAACGACGAGAATGCCGCCGTCCATCTGCGCCGCACCGGTGATCATGTTCTTCACATAGTCAGCGTGGCCCGGGCAATTGACGTGTGCATAGTGACGACCGTCGGTTTCATATTCGACGTGTGCGGTCGAAATCGTGATGCCGCGCTCGCGCTCTTCAGGAGCCTTGTCGATGTTGGCGAAGTCAACAGCGACACCGCCATTGGTTTCAGCCAGAATCTTCGAGATAGCAGCCGTCAGCGACGTCTTGCCGTGGTCAACGTGACCGATGGTGCCGATGTTGCAGTGCGGCTTGTTCCGCTCAAATTTAGCCTTAGCCATTGTTCTAAACCTCGTTCTTCGATTGGTTCACAGATTCGGATTGCGGGCGCTCGCCTGCCAAACAGGCGCGCGCCTTAATCCGTCTTTTACGATCAGGCAAGCTTTGCCTTCACCTCTTCCGCCACGTTCGCAGGAACTTCGTCATAATGCGAGAACTGCATCGTGTACTGCGCACGGCCTTGCGTGAAGGAGCGCAGTTGATTGACGTAGCCGAACATGTTCGCCAACGGGACCATTGCCTCGACCGACTGCGCGTTGCCGCGTGTGTCGGTACCCTGGATCTGGCCACGGCGGGAATTCATGTCGCCGATAACATCACCCAGATAATCTTCCGGGGTAACGACTTCGACGCGCATGATCGGTTCGAGCAGCTTGATGCCGGACTTCTGAGCGACTTCACGCATCGCTGCACGTCCGGTGATTTCGAAAGCCAGCGCCGATGAGTCGACGTCATGGTAGGCGCCGTCATAGAGCAGGATTTCAAAGTCGATGATCGGGAAGCCGATGAGCTGGCCGGATTCAGCCGTTTCACGGAAGCCCTTTTCAATCGCAGGGATATATTCCTTCGGAATGTTACCGCCCTTGATTTCATCCTTAAAGATGATGCCCGAACCACGTTCGCCCGGCGTGACCTTAACCTTCACGCGACCGAACTGACCGGTACCACCCGACTGCTTCTTATGGGTGTAGTCAACGTCCACGGGCTTGCCGAGATATTCACGGTAAGCAACCTGCGGCGCGCCGACATTGGCTTCAACCTTGAATTCACGCTTCATGCGATCGACAAGGATTTCAAGGTGAAGTTCACCCATGCCCTTGATGATCGTCTGACCGGATTCATGGTCGGTCGAAACGCGGAACGAGGGATCTTCAGCAGCCAGACGGTTGAGCGCGAGGCCCATCTTTTCCTGGTCAGCCTTGGTCTTCGGTTCCACTGACAATTCGATAACCGGTTCTGGGAACTCCATGCGCTCCAGAATGATCGGCTTGGCCGGATCACACAGCGTGTCACCCGTCGTCGTTTCCTTCATGCCGGCAAGCGCCACAATGTCACCTGCATAGGCGATATCAATGTCTTCACGCTCGTTCGCATGCATCAAAAGCATACGACCGACCTTTTCCTTCTTGTCCTTCACCGAGTTCAGGTACGTGCCCTTAGCGAGCGTGCCTGAATAGATGCGGCAGAAAGTGAGCGAACCGACAAACGGGTCGTTCATGATCTTGAATGCAAGCGCGCTGAACGGCGCATCGTCGGCGGTCGGACGGCTGTCTGGCTCGTCATTGGCCGGGTTGATGCCCTGCACGTCTTCAATGTCGAGCGGCGACGGGAGATAATCCACGACGGCGTCGAGAAGCGGCTGAACGCCCTTGTTCTTAAAGGCCGAACCACAGCAGACCGGAACAAATGCCTGTGCCAGCGTGCCCTTACGGATCAGCGCCTTCAGCGTCGGAACGTCAGGCATGTTGCCGTCGAGATACGCTTCCATCGCCGTATCGTCCTGCTCAACAGCAAGTTCGATCAACTTTTCGCGATACTCGGCGGCCTTGTCGGCCATGTCTGCCGGGATTTCTTCATAGAAGAATTCCGCGCCAAGCGCTTCGTTCTTCCAGATGATCGCACGGTTCTCAACCAGATCGACGAGGCCCTTGAGGCTGCTTTCGATACCGATTGGCAAATACAGGATCGCAGGTGTCGCGCCCAGACGCTCGATGATTGAATTCACGCAGAACTCAAAGCTCGCGCCGGTGCGGTCCAGCTTGTTGATGAAGCACATCCGCGGAACTTTGTACTTGTCCGCCTGACGCCACACTGTTTCGGACTGCGGCTCAACGCCGGCAACGCCGTCAAAACAGGCAACAGCACCATCGAGCACGCGCAGCGAACGTTCAACTTCGATCGTGAAGTCAACATGGCCCGGCGTATCAATGATGTTGATCCGGTGGTCTTTCCATTCGCAGGTCGTGGCAGCCGACGTAATCGTGATGCCGCGTTCCTGTTCCTGTTCCATCCAGTCCATGGTGGCCGTGCCTTCATGGACTTCACCGATCTTGTAAGACTTGCCGGTGTAGTAAAGAATACGCTCGGTCGTCGTGGTCTTGCCAGCGTCGATGTGCGCCATGATACCGATGTTGCGGTACCGCTCGAGTGGATGGCTGCGTGCCATGGTGGAATACTCCGAAGGGGTGGAGCGCCCGCTAAGGCGCTCCAATTGTTACAGCGCGATTACCAGCGGTAGTGCGAGAAGGCGCGGTTGGCTTCTGCCATGCGATGCGTGTCTTCACGCTTCTTCACGGCATTGCCACGGTTGTTTGCGGCATCCATGAGCTCACCCGACAGGCGGGCAGCCATGGTGTTTTCCGAACGCGAACGCGCAGCATTAATCAGCCAGCGGATCGCAAGAGCCTGCGCACGTTCGGTGCGAACTTCGACAGGAACCTGGTACGTAGCACCACCAACGCGACGCGAACGGACTTCGATGCCCGGCTTCACATTGTTCAGCGCGTCGTGGAACACGCCAAGCGGTTCCTTCTTCGCCTTGACTTCGATGGCTTCGAAAGCGCCATAGACGATTCCTTCGGCAACCGACTTCTTACCGTCAAGCATGACGGAGTTCATGAATTTCGAAAGCACCACATCACCAAATTTGGGATCGGGCAGAATTTCCCGCTTCTCGGGACGACGACGACGAGCCATGTCAGCTTATCCTTCTATCTGAAGATTACTTAGGACGCTTAGCGCCGTACTTGGAACGGCTTTGCTTGCGGTCCTTCACACCCTGCGTGTCGAGCACGCCGCGCAGTACATGGTAGCGCACACCGGGAAGATCGCGAACACGACCGCCACG
>CAJBSR010000276.1 GCA_903958285.1 uncultured Sphingomonadales bacterium | reverse complement strand
CGGCGTTGCCCAGATGCTGGCGCACCGCATCGTCGATCTTCGCCGGATCGACATAGAGGTCCGCCGTGCCATCTGAATTGAGGACGGCAAAGGAGAGCGCAACAGGCGTGCGTTCCACATCGGTGCCACGCACGTTGAACAGCCAAGCGACGGAATCAAGCGCACTGATGATCGCTGCGTCGAGCTTTTCCTTGGCCAGCCATTCGGCCACTTCCTGCCGCTTTTCAGCAGAACTGCGGCCTGTGTACTGATCGTCCAGCACCATCAGCCGGTCGGCAGACGGCGCGGGCTGATCTGCCCAGACCGCGTCGACCGGATTATGATCAACCGCGACCAGCTCTGCTCCCTTGCCCGCCAGCGCCTTGGTCGCCGCTTCGACCCAAGTCTTGGTGTGCACCCATGGGTCAAAACCAATCCGCGCGCCTTCCGATGCATGCTCCGCCAGCCATGCCGAGATCGTCGTTTCCGGCACCGACTGGTAGGACCAATGCTTGCCATCCACCTGTTCACGGACCTGAATGGTGTAGCGGCCATCCACGAATATCGCCGCTTCTTCCGACAGCACAACCGCCGACCCCGCCGACCCGCCAAAGCCCGTCAGCCACGCCAGCCGCTGCGCATAGGCGCCGACATATTCCGACATATGCTCATCGCAGATTGGGACGACGAACCCGTCAAGCCGGTCGGTCTTCAACTGGGCACGCAGGGCGGCAAGGCGGTCTTCATAGCTGGACATGGTTTAGGCTTCCGGTGTTCGAATGGGTGTGTTGGGAGGGATATAGGCGAGTGGGTCGGGCGGGGAAAGATGGAGGAAGCATTCCACGTCATGCCAGCGGAGGCTGGCATCTCAAGCACTTCCATCCAGCTCGTTGACTGGGGCTAGCTGAATGGGCAACGTCATTGGCATGGCAAGGCTCGTAATCATCTACTGTTGCTTGCTTCTGTCAGCATGCAGTGACGTCTGCCAGAACCAAATCATCAGCGAAACGGCGTCGCCAGATCACAAACAATCCGTCGTTCTGTTCCAACGAGATTGCGGAGCAACGAGCGCCTTCACCACGCAGATTTCGATCTTACCTCCGGGCGAAAAGCCCGAGGGAACTGGCAATGTTTTTGTGGCTGACGACGACCACGGAACAGCACCGGCAGGTAGCTGGGGCGGACCGTGGGTCAGCGTGAAGTGGTTAGACTCAAACCACCTGCAAGTAACCTATGCCGAAGGTTCACGCGTGTTTGACCAGACAGAGAACGTTGGCGGAGTGACAGTATCTTTCGACACAAAGTCACCCTGATAGCTCTGCACCCCACATTGAGATGCCAGCCTTCGCTGGCATGACGATTTATCTAGGATGCGCCTCCCGCGCTCACCCTACCCCACCGACGCGTTGAGCGTGTCCACAGCCTCGGCATAATCCGCCATGAAATCCTGCACCACCGACCGCGCCGAGGTGATGTCGCTCACCAGCCCCACGCCCTGCCCGACGAAATAGGTCACGAGCGGCACGGCCGCCGCATTGCCGCCCTCGGCGGACTTGGTCGCCTTGTGGATGGCGGGTTCAGCGATCAGCGACTGCATCGGCATGGGGAGTGCGCCGGGGCTGTCCGGACCTTCCCACGCCTCGGTCCAGGCCGAGACGAGCTGGCGCGAATACTTGCCGGTGCGGCCTTTGGAGCGGACAGTGTCACGCGAACGGGCGGCGACCATTTTTTCGCGGAATATCTGCGAGCATTCGCTTTCGGTCGTGGCCAGCCAGACCGAGCCGGTCCAAGCGCCGGCCGCCCCCATCGCCATGCACGCGGCCATTTGGGAACCCGTCATGATGCCGCCTGCCGCGAGCACTGGCACGTCATGGCCCGCCGCCTTCAGCGCGCGGACGACTTCTGGGATGAGAACGAGCGTGGAGACTTCACCGCAATGCCCGCCCGCCTCGCCGCCTTGGGCGACGATCACGTCGCAGCCCGCTTCAGCGAGCCGCAGCGCATGTTCCTTCGCCCCCGCCAGCGCGCCGACCGGCACATTGTGCGCGCGGCCCATGTCGATCATTTCCTGCGGCGGCTTGCCGAGTGCGTTCACGATCATCTTGATCGGGTGGTTGAAAGCGACGCGGAGCAGCTCCATCGCCTCTTCAGGCCAGAAGGGCGGCGGCGCGTCATCGCTGCGCGCACGGGCATGTTCACCAGCACTTTCAACACCGTGTGATTTCAACAGATCATCTACAAACGTGCGATGCTGCGGCGGAATGCGCGCGGCGAGTGTCTTCGACGTGAGACCCGTCTCATTCTTCACACTCAGATTTTCAGGGATGAGAACGTCAATGCCATAGGGCTTGCCATCGACATGCGCGTCGATCCACTGGAGTTCGACTTCCAGTTCTTCCGGGTTGAAGACGGTGGCCCCCAGCACGCCAAAGCCGCCTGCCTTGGACACTGCGGCCACGACATCGCGGCAATGGCTGAAGGCGAAAAGCGGAAACTCGATCCCGAGCCGCTCGCACAATTTGTTCGTCATGATTTGCCTCTCCTTATCTGCCGTGTATCAACGGCCCACACGGGGAATTCAACATGTCAAAAGCAACAGTTATTCTTGCCGCCCTGCTGCTGGGCATCGCGCTCGGCATTTTGTTCGATACTGGACATGGCGGGCTGACCGAGGCGGCAGACGTCATCGGCACCTTGTGGCTTAATGGCCTGCGCATGACGGTGGTGCCGTTGGTCGTCGCGCTCCTGATTACCGGTATTGCACAGACGGCGGCCGCCGCGCGCGCTGGCAAGCTCGCCTTCCGTGCGGTGCTGACGATGATCACGATCCTTTGGTGTTCGGCCACGATGGCGGCGTTTGTGACGCCTGCGCTGCTGAGCGCCTTCCCGATGCCGGTGGAGGCAGGTGCGGCGCTTAAGCTGGCCTTGTCCTCCGCCCCCAGCACCGGCGAAGTTAAACCCTTCTCCGAATTCCTGCGCGCCATTGTGCCGACCAACCCGTTTGCGGCGGCGGCAAGCGATGCGATTCTGCCGCTCATCATTTTCACGACGGCGTTTTCCTTCGCCATCCTCCGCCTGCCCGACGGCAAGCGCACGCTGATCACCGGCTTCTTTGAAGCGGTGGGCGATGCGATGCTGATCGTCATCAACTGGGTATTGGCCATCGCCCCCATCGGCGTGTTCGCGCTCGCTTATGTGGTGGGTGCCAAGGCCGGGACAGCCGCGCTCGGTGCGCTTGCGCACTATGTGGCGATTGTGACTGCAACCGGCACGGTCGTTTGGATCGCCAGCTTCTTCGTCGCCGCCATTGGGGCACGGCGTGGTCCGTTCCAGTTCTTCCGCGCGGCCATTCCGGCACAGGCGGTCGCCATTTCAACCCAGTCGTCGCTCGTCTCGTTGCCGGCCATGTTGAAGGGTGTCACCGCGCTTGGCGTGCCCCCTGCGACGGCTGACCTTGTGCTGCCTGTCGCGGTCGCGATCTTCCGCGCGACAGGGCCTGCGATGAACCTTGCCGTCGCCATCTACGTCGCGCACTGGATGGGCATCGAGCTGACGCCTTGGGCATTGGCGGCGGGCGTGGCGGCAGCAGCGACAACCACCATCGGCGCAGTCAGCTTGCCGGGTACCGTCAGCTTTGTGACCTCGATCGCCCCCATCTCCATCGCCATGGGCTTGCCGGTCGAGCCACTCGCCCTATTGATCGCGGTGGAGACCTTCCCCGATATCATGCGCACTTTGGGCAACGTCACCATGGACATGGCGGTAACGGCCACCATCTCCGAACGCGCGGGCGATAAGCATGGAGAAGAGGTGGGGCTTTAGGATGTTCCTCAAATTCCGTTTGGGCTGAGCATGTCGAAGCCCTGTCCTTCTTCCTTGGCACACAGATAAGGACAGCCCTTCGACAGGCTCAGGGTGAGCGGAATTGAGGGGTAGTGTTCGTGACCTACCCCAAAATCCGCCAGAGCCCGACCACAGGCGCGCCGAGCATGGGGTGCACATAGGTCGCGCCGAGCCAGATCACGATGCCGCCCAGAACCGGCGTCAGCCCCGGCCAAAGCGTCGAGAGTTTCGCCTTGCCGGTCAGTTGCCGGGCGAAGGGCACAAAGCTTGTCCGCGCCGACCAATCGCCCCAGGCGGCGCCCATCAGCTTGGCCTTTTTCGCATCCTGACCGGCTGATCCGCCGAGCGCGAGGAGGAACATGCCGCCTGTCAGCACAAGGCTCGCCGCATAAGGTGCGACAAGCGCGTGAGCGATGGCCCAAAGCGCGAAGGCCCACATCATCGGGTGGCGGGTGAGTTGAAACACGCCATGAACAGGCTTTGCGGCATCTGCCTTGGCAGTGGGCGACGGCAACGCCGGATTACCAACGAACGAGCCTGCGAACAGGATCGACGCGACGAGCATCAGCAGCGAGGCCACACCCCAGATCGGTTCACCAGCGGTCCAGAAATAATCCCCGGCTGGCGCGGCGCGGAACGCGACATAGACCCAGTAAAAGGTCGCCAGTGCAATAACGCTATAAAGCCCGGAAAACCCCTTTTCCCCGAGGCGCGCGACAAGCGCCGCGCGCAGCGGATGCGATAATAGGAAATGCGTTCCCACAAAGGCGGCGACCGCCAAAACAAGCTGGTTCATTTTCTGCTCCTCTTCCCCATTGGGCCGGAGCTTCGTCGATTTGGGCGCGGCTTGCTAGAAGATTTTGCGCAGGCTGATTTCAAACGTCCGGCCAACCGGATCAACATAGCCCGGCTGATAGCGCAGCGGGACAAGCCCACCTGCATCCCGCACGCCCTGAATATCGTTGAAGAGATTGTCGACCCGGATGGCCAAGCGCGCACCCTTCAGCAGAGGCACCGCGTCCACCAGTGCCTTGCGCTGCTCAAAATTGACGAACAGCCGGAGGTTAAGTGTCGTCAGATCAGAAAAGCGCAACGGCGATCCACCTGCATTGACGGAGGTGGCCGTCTGGTGGGCCCCGTTGACGCGCACGCCAATACCCTTGTTGAACCAGCCCCCTTCCAGCTCAAAAGCATGGCGCGGCGTGCCGCCGGATTGGCCGGTGGCATCTCCGCCCAAAAGGTCAAGCGTCGGGAGGCCCGGCGCAATATCGACTTCGTCGACAAACTTGATCGTGTGATAGGCGGACACCGACCAGCGCCCGCCATTGCTGCCCGGTCGACCAAAACCAAAACCGCGACCGCCACCACCGGGAGGTCCCCCCCGGCTCGCGCCTGCACCAGCGCCTGCACCAGCGCCTGCGCCGCCGCCTGCGCCGCCGCCTGGCTGGCCAAAGGATTTCTGGAAGCTCAACCCCCAGCGCAGCTGTTCACTGCGGGAGGCAAGGAAGTTGATCGACCGCTGATCGACTGCGACCAGCTGCCCGGTCCCATCGCGCGTAAACCGGTTCGGAAAAGCCGCCTGCACCGCCGCCGTCAGCGCCGGGAAGGCCGCCAGCGGATCCGTGCTGCGGTTCCGGAAATAATTGGCCGTCATCGTCAGCCCGTCGAGCCATTTGGGCTCATAGGTCAGCCCCAGCTTCATATCGCGACGCTCTTCGGCGCGCAGCAACGGGTTACCGCCTGAGGTCAGCGCGACAATCGCCGTTTGCCCGCGCACATAATCATAAACGAGCGCGTTGGGCGTCACGAGCGCGGGCTCGCCCAATTGTGTGGAGCTTGGTGCGGCCTGATCGACAGCCATGCTCGCCAAGAACGTCACGCCGGACAAAGGCGACCAGTTGAGGCCATAGCCATAAGCCGTGATCGCGCCGAAATCGGAAAGCTTCTTATAGCCGCCATTGAGGTTGATGGAGAGATCGCCGATCACATCCCACACCGCGCGCCTCCGGCTGGTGAGCGGAATGTCGATATTGCCGCGCACATTGGCTTCGTCGCGGTTGATGTCGGCTGACCGCAGCACACCGGATCTCTCCGAGACACTGTCGATGCCCCGCGCCTCAAACCCGGCGCGGATATTGGTCGTGACGGGG
>CAJBSR010000275.1 GCA_903958285.1 uncultured Sphingomonadales bacterium | reverse complement strand
GGCGGCAGCAAGGTTGACTGAGGCCATATAGGTGAAAACCCGCAAAGCCCTCAGGCGCATATCGCTCTCAATTTTGGCCGCAGCCTCCGTGGCTGCGGCCTATGAGGCGGCTGCGTTCTCTTACTTTTCGTATCTCCGGCATGCATCTCCGCGAGCAGCAAATGCTTTGCGGCCACAGGATGGCCTGGCACTTCTCGCCCGCGTTAACTTGGACGTCGAGCGGGACCCCAGCCAGTTGATCAGCCCAAGCGACGCGCTGGCGGCTCGCGCCTCTCTCGTCGAACGGCCGCTCAACGAGGGCGCCCTCAGGATATTGGGCTCTTACTATGACGGGCTGAGAAGCGAACGTCGCGCAGACGCTGCCATGCGTCTGGCTGACAAGGTGTCACGCCGCGACATGCTTAACCAGCTGTGGCTCATCGAGCGCTCCGTTGCTAGAGACGACGTCCCGGGTGCCATTCGCCACTACCACGCAGCCCTATCCGTGCATCCGGAACTCGGCGGGATACTGTTCCCCGTCCTCTCGAAAGCTTTGGCTTTTGGCGAAGTGCGTGAAGCACTCAGGCCATTCCTCGCCTCGGGAGCGACCTGGATGCCTGCGTTTTTGACCGCGGCATCAACCCAAGCGAGTATCAGCGACCTCGAAGATTTTACGATGCCCGTTGCGGCTGTTCTCAAAGGCGAGAGCTACCAGACGGCCGCCGCGACGATTATTCAAAGACTGGCCGTAGCGGGAAAGACCCAATCTGCGCTCAACTTTGCCGCCAAAATTGCGCCCGACATCCAGCGAGAAGCCATCGAAAACTTTGGCCTGTCAGCAGCCACAAGAGACCCGCGCCTCGGACGGCTCTCTTGGTCACTCTCTCAGGCAGACGGGATCAACTCTTCAGTCACCGACAGTGGTGCCCTGACGGCTTCCCTCACGCCCCCCTTCAGCGGCGAAGTTGCGACGCGGGACGTTCTTCTAAACCCGGGCCAACGCTATCAACTTACCCAGCAAATTGAATATGAAGGAAACGGCGAAAGGCCGCAAATTCGCTGGTCGGCAGCCTGTGTAAAAGAAAACTCTATCGATACATTCTGGGATGAATACGTTCCCAGAAATTCTAGTGAGATATCTTATAAATCGAACATAGTTGTACCGAAAGAATGTCCGGTCGCACGATTTATATTATTTTCTACATCTCCTGATAGTCAGGGTGATTTCACGTTCACTATAAATAATTTACGTCTGAATTAATTTTATGATCGTGGATTTTTATAGCGGCTCTATTTTGGCAATTGGCCTGGTCTATACTCTCGCGGTTATCGGCTTTCGCGCGTCGATAGCCAGGGCATTTGGGCTCGTCGACCACCCCGGCAGTCAAGGCCACAAGGCTCACAAGGCACCGACACCGCTCGTGGGTGGCCTTGCCTGCTTGCCTCCGGCAGTCTTCGCACTGGTCTGCGCTCCCTCACAGGGACCCTATGAGGGTGACTTTCTGACACTCGCGGGTGCCACCGCGATATCCTTCCTCGTCGGGCTCTTCGACGACCGTCGACACATTCCGGCACTGCAGCGCCTCATTATTTGCGGCGCCGTCTTTGTGGCCGCACTCATCATTCGACCTGAGTTCATCGTCTCCGCCCTGAGCCTGGAGAGCATCTCCGTTCGCGTTGAGCTCGGGTGGCTGGCTATCCCCTTCTCAGCCTTGTGCCTGCTGGCATTTCAAAATGCGGTGAACATGACCGACGGCAGAGACGGCCTCGTCGCGGGGATTACGCTTATTTGGCTGCACTGCTGCGCTACTTCAATCCCGTTGGAGCTCATCCATCGGGGCACATTGGCGAGGATCCCAATGGAATTCCAAACAATCTGATGCCATTTATTGCGCAAGTTGCGGTCGGACGACGTCCCCACCTGAGCATCTACGGAGACGATTACGAGACGCGAGACGGCACGGGAGAGCGAGACTACATCCATGTTGTCGATCTCGCCCTGGCCCATGTTGCGGCGGTTGAGTTCGCCGCGGCCGACAGGGGCTGTGATGCCTTCAACATCGGGACAGGAACCCCGTACTCAGTTATGGATATGGTCCGTGGCGTTGAACGGGCGGCTTCAAGAAGCATACCCACAAAGGTCACAGGCCGCCGGGAGGGCGATTTACCAAGCTACTTTGCGGATGTGCGCAAGGCCAATGAACGGCTTGGTTGGCGCGCAAATTTGGATCTTGATGAGATTTGCCTATCAGCCTGGCGATGGCAATCGCAGAACCCGAACGGATATGGCAATGACAGCTAGCCTTTGCCCTTTTACTCAGTCATGTCTGGCAGTGGTGATCAGAAAGACAATGCTGAAACTGCCACCTCTGGGCTGGCGCCCACCCGATCGAAGTTGGAATCTTTCTAAAAAACTTCAAAATCCTTCCAAATCCGTCGCAGCGATGAGATGTTTATATGGCTGATCAGTTCAAGGTGCTGATAGTTTTTGGCACGCGCCCCGAAGCCATTAAGATGGCACCTGTCGTCAAAGCGCTCAAAAATACTCCCGGCATTGATGCGCGTGTTTGTGTGACCGCGCAGCACCGAGAGATGCTCGATCAGGTGCTAAACCTGTTCGAGATCATCCCTCACTATGACCTTGATCTGATGAAACCTGGACAAGGCTTGTTTGAGATCACCATCGGCGCGCTCGCGGGGTTGAAGAAGGTCATGTCCGAAGCCGAGCCCAATTTGGTCTTGGTGCACGGTGATACGACGACCACCCTGTCCGCCTCTTTGGCATCCTATTATGAGCGTATTCCGGTCGGCCACGTTGAGGCCGGCCTTCGGACCGGAAATATATACTCCCCTTGGCCGGAAGAGATAAATCGCAAAGTTGCAGGCACCATCGCCCGCCTGCATTTTGCACCCACCGAACAGTCGAAACAGAACCTGCTTGCCGAAAATGTTCCAGATGAGCACATCTTTGTGACCGGCAACACAGTCATCGACGCCCTGCTGGAAGTGGTCGATAAGCTCCAAGGGGATCCCCTAAAGAGCGCTGAATTCGACGAAACATTCGGCATTGATCCCTCGCGGCGCATGATCCTGGTTACAGGACACCGGCGGGAAAGCTTCGGCGACGGTTTTCGACGCATTTGCGATGCCTTAGTACGACTGGCTAACCGCGAAGATGTCCAGATCATCTACCCAGTTCACCTCAATCCAAATGTGAAGGGGCCCGTTGAAGACCGTCTTGGATCCCTTGCCAGGGTCAATCTCATCCCACCTCAGAGCTATCTTCCGTTCGTTCATTTGATGCGCAGGGCCGACATCATTTTAACTGACTCGGGTGGCGTGCAGGAGGAAGCTCCATCTTTGGGAAAACCCGTCCTGGTTATGCGAGATACGACCGAGCGTCCAGAAGCCGTTGATGCGGGGACTGTGAAGCTTGTTGG
>CAJBSR010000274.1 GCA_903958285.1 uncultured Sphingomonadales bacterium | reverse complement strand
TTCCCGTCCTTCACCAGATAGGCTTCGGTGCAGGTGAAAACGAACTTGCCGGAGACGATGTCGACCTGCCCGCCGCCAAAGCTCTTGGCGAAGATACCGTTCTTCACGCGGCTCAGCAGTTCGGCCGGGTTGTCTTGCCCGTCCTTCATATAGGTGTTGGTCATGCGCGGCATGGGGGCATGGGCATAGGATTCGCGGCGGCCATTGCCGGTGGGTTCCACACCCATCAGGCGGGCATTGAGCCGGTCCTGCATATAGCCTTTCAGGATGCCGTCTTCGATCAGCACCGTCTCGCCGGTCGGTGTGCCTTCATCATCGATGGAGAGCGACCCGCGCCGTGCCTCAAGCGCGCCATTGTCGACCACGGTCACGCCCGGTGCGGCGACGCGCTCCCCGATGCGGCCGGAAAAGACGCTGGTGCCCTTGCGGTTGAAATCGCCTTCCAACCCGTGTCCAACGGCTTCGTGCAGCAGCACACCGGGCCAGCCGGGGCCGACGAGCACCGTCATTTCCCCTGCAGGCGCATCCACGCTCTGCAAATTGACGAGCGCCTGGGCGAGCGCCTCATCAATGCAGCGGTTCCAAGTCGCAGGTTCAAACAGTTTGTCATAGAGGTAGCGGCCACCCAGCCCGTGATAGCCGCTTTCGCGACGGCCGTTTTCTTCGGCGACAATGCTGACATTGAGGCGGACGAGCGGGCGGACATCATGTGCCACAAAACCATCGGCGCGGACGATTTCAACGACGCTCCAGCTGGCGGACAAAGCGACGGTGACCTGCACGACGCGCGGATCACGCGCGCGGGCGGCAGCGTCAATCTGCTGGCAGAGCGCGACCTTATCGGCAAAGGGGATGAGGCCCATCGGGTCGCCATCGGTGTAGAGGTGCCGGTTGTTCTGGCGCGGGGCCGCGGTCATCGCGCCCTTGGCCGGATCCAGCAGGGTCAGCGTTTCGCCTGCACGGCGGATCGCGGCTTCGCTGATCTCATTGGCGTGGGCAAAGCCCGTCATCTCGCCCGATACGCCGCGCAGACCAAAGCCCGCATCGGTGGAATAGTCGGCGGTCTTCAGGCGACCGTCGTCAAAGCCAAAGCTCTCTGATGCCCGATATTGGAGGTAGAGTTCCCCATCATCGCATTTGGACAGCATCTGCGCGGTCACACGGCGGGCGGTGTCCGGGTCCAGCTGACCATCGTGGTAGAGAAAGCGGCGGGGGTCGGTGATGAGCGTCATACTCCCGATATAGGGAGGACGTCCGGCTATTGATAGACTGCAGTCAGCGTGAACGTGCCTTCATAATCGCCGGGCGTTTGTGCGGCACCGATGCGCAGGGTCGCCCCAATCGGCAGCGTGAACAGGCCGTTGTTTGAAACGATCCGCCAGCGTCCGCTATTGCCCAACTGGTTCAGACCACCAGAGGTCGTCGGGCCCATCGTGAAACTATCGACCGTCATTGTTTGCGGGCCGTTGACGCGTGTCAGGAGGACGGAAGGCGCGCCAAAGGAAAAGATCACGATCTGATTGCGTGACCCGGCCCCGGCAAATTCACCTGCGGTTGCAACCCCTCCGGCAAGGGTGGCACCGCCCCCGGCAGAGCGGGAGCCCGTTGGCGTGACAGTGACGGACCCTGCGGCCGTGCTGCTCGCCATCACTTGCCCGAAGTCCAGGTCCGATGTTTTGACGAGCGAAAGCCGTGGGACGATGGTCGTGCGGATGGTGCTTGTCGTCGATTGGGCAAACGCACAGGGCGCGGTGGCGAGCGTGACGCTCGCGGCCAAGGCACAGGCGGTTTGGGGCCAGAATCGGTTCATAACGCCTTGGGATAGCGCAAAGGCCATGACCTGCGCCTCACCTTAAATGGTTAAGGCGCCCGCAGGCTTTGTTTTTGAAACAGGTCTTAGGCCTGGTCGGCCGGGCCATGCGCCAGGATGAAGCGCTTGTCGCAATAGCCGCAATCGACAAAGCCCTTGTCGTCAATCTCAAGCCAGACGCGCGGATGGCCAAGCGCGGCACCGCTGGGAATATCGGTGGCGCCATCGCAAGAGACGCGGTGGGAGGTGACGCGGACGGTTTCAGGCTGCGTGATCATAGGCCGCCGAATAGCAAGCGCCGGTGCTGCTTGCAACGTGCCGCTTAAAGAAGACTATTGGTAGATGAGGGTGACCCGGAAGGTGCCAGAATAAGCGCCCGGCGCCTGATTGGCGCCAACGTTGAGCCGCGCCCCCACGCCAAATTGGAACACGCCTGTTGAGGATGAGATGCGGAACACGCGCGGGGTCGTGGTCAGCGGTTGCGTCGGCGTGCTGCCGATGATGAAGGCGTTCGCAATCATCGTTTGCGGGCCGGTAGAGCGGCGCAGCGTGACCGTGTTGGTGGTCATCGAAATCTGTAGATTCTGGTTGCTCGCACCGCGGCCGCCAAATTGGGCCTGCTGGAATCCGCCCCCAACAACGGTGATCGGACCTGTCGTGGTCCGCACACCGAAAGGAGAGATGGTGACTGTTCCTGCCGCCGGCCCGGCAATGATGTTGCCGAATTCCAAATCGTCAATCTTGATGAAGGACAAGTTGCGCAGCACGGCAATTTCGGCGCGGCCATTCGCCTGCCCGGCATGTGCCATGCCGGGCAGGACGAGGCCCCCCAAAGCCGTCCATAATCCAAGATATAACCGAATCGGTTTCATTAAGATCAGCATTCCCCTGCCTTCGTCCTAGCCGGGGAAGGTAAACAAAGCTGAAAAGCACAATGAAAACATCAAAATGGATGAATTCTGAGGCGTCCCCCGACGGACCCTCCACGCCACACCTCTGTGTCTCAGCCCTTTCTCCTGCCGCCGCTTGGCGCTAGAGCCTTGGACATGACGGAAGCAGCCATTGTGATCGATCAGGTCGAAAAGACCTATGCGGGTGGAAAACAGGCCCTGAAAGGCGTGTCTTTTGATGTGCCGCGCGGCTCCATTTTCGGGCTTTTAGGGCCCAACGGTGCGGGCAAATCCACGCTGATCAACATCCTTGCAGGGCTTGTGACCAAGACCGGCGGAAAGGCCAGCATCTGGGGATTCGATATCGATGCGCAGCCGCGCAACGCCAAAAACTCGATTGGTATCGTGCCGCAGGAAATCGTCTTCGATCCGTTCTTTACGCCGTTTGAAACGTTGGAAAACGCAGCGGGTCTCTATGGCGTTAAAAAGGGACAGCGCCGGTCGATGGAGCTGCTGAAGGCGGTCCATCTGGAAGACAAAGCGCAGGCCTATGCGCGTACATTGTCGGGCGGGATGAAGCGGCGTCTGCTGGTGGCCAAGGCGATGGTGCATTCCCCGCCGATCCTCGTGCTCGATGAACCGACCGCAGGCGTCGACATCGAACTGCGCCAGCAGCTTTGGGAATATGTGCGTGAGTTGAACCGGCGCGGCGTCACCATTGTGCTGACCACGCATTATCTCGAAGAAGCCGAAGAGCTGTGTGAACGCATCGCCATTATCAACCATGGCCAGGTGATTGCGAACAAGCCGACGCGCGAACTGGTCAACATGGCGCAGGAAAAGATCGTCGAGGTTACCGTGGATCGCGATATGGCAACACCGCCTTCCTCGCCGTTGTTCCAGAAGATTGATCTGACCGCCGGGCGCGTTTTGACCATCACCTATTCCAAAGCCATCGCCAATGCGGGCGATGTGCTCGGCGCGGTGCAGGCGGCGGGATATGGCATTGCCGATGTATCGACGCGGGAACCTGATCTGGAGGATGTCTTCCTCAATCTGACGCGGGCGGCTTGATGCTGTACGGCGAGAAGGGGCTCGTCCATCTCGTTTGCGGGGCAACCGGGGCGGGAAAAACGCATTACAGCATTGCGCTGGCGGCCAAGCTGGGTGGTATGCGCTTCTCGATCGACGACTGGATGACGCGTCTCTTCTGGATGGATGGCCCCGAGCCACCGAGCTTTGAATGGGCCATGGAGCGCATTGGCCGCTGCGAAGCGCAAATCCGGGCCGAGGTGTCGGCGCTCGCGCAACTCGGCATCCCGTCGGTTCTCGATCTTGGCTTCACCCGTGCGGAACACCGCGCGGCTTTTGCCGCCTTTGCTCAGGAACTGGGCACGGTTGCGATGCTGCACTGGGTCGACGTCGCCACAGACGTACGCTGGGAACGAGTCTTACAGCGCAATCAGGAACAAGGTGTGACCTACGCGATGGACGTGAATCGCGCGATGTTCGACTTCATGGAAAGCGAATGGCAAGCCCCGGATGAAGAGGAGCTGGCCGCGCTTAACGGGCAGGTGGTTCAACTATGAACGGCGACGTTCTCATCATCGGGTCTGGTGCGGCGGGCCTTACAGCCGCACTTCAGCTGGCGCAGGACAAGAAAGTCATCGTGCTGGCCAAAGGCGCGATTTCCGACGGCGCGACCAGCTGGGCGCAGGGCGGGATTGCGGCGGTCCTTGAAACGACAGACACCTTTGAAAGCCATGTCGAAGACACGATGGTGGCGGGTGCGGGGCTCAACAACCGCGCTATCGTTGAACATGTCGTCGCCCAAGCGCCCGAGGCCATTGAGCGGCTCGCTGACCTTGGCGTGCCTTTTGATCTGGGGGCGGACAAGCACTGGCATCTGACGCGGGAAGGTGGGCATTCCCACCGCCGCATCGTCCATGTAAATGACGCGACCGGCTTGGCCGTGCAGCAGGCGCTTGAAAAGGCGGCGCGCGACCACCCGAACATCACGCTGGTGCCGGACCGGGTGGCCATCGACCTCATCATGGGCCGCCATCAGGAACGCTTTTCAACCAGCGGACGCATCCACGGCGTTTATGCGCTCAACCGCAAAACGGGGAAGGTCGAGACCTTTACCGCGCGGGCGACGATCCTCGCCTGCGGTGGGGCGGGCCGCACCTATCTTTATTCCACGGCTCCGCGGGGGGCGACGGGCGACGGCATTGCCATGGCCTGGCGCGCGGGATGTCGCATCTCCAATATGGAGTTCATGCAATTTCACCCGACCTGCCTCTACAATCTGGAGGTCAAAAACTTCCTGATTACCGAAGCTGTGCGAGGGGAGGGCGGGCATCTGCTCATCCCGACCACGGGCGAACGCTTCATGCCGCGCTTTGATGACCGCGGCGAACTTGCGCCGCGTGACATTGTGGCACGCGCGATTGACCATGAGATCAAGCGGCTGGGCCTTGATTTTGTGCATCTTGATATCAGCCACAAAGACCCGGCTTTCGTGCGGGAGCATTTCCCGAACATCTATGAAAAGCTGCTGGGGCTTGGCATCGACATCACCAAGGAGCCGATCCCCGTCGTGCCCGCGCAGCATTATACCTGCGGCGGCGTGATGGTGGATATGGACGGGCGCACCGATGCGCCGGGGCTTTATGCGGCGGGTGAGGTCACCCAATCGGGCCTGCACGGGGCGAACCGCTTGGCGTCCAACTCGCTGCTCGAATGCCTCGTCTTTGGTGACGCCTGTGCCGCGCATATCGACGCGCATTGGGACAGCCTGCCGCCGCCGCCCGCCATCCGCCCATGGGATTCGAGCCGCGTGACCGACAGCGATGAGGAAGTCGTGATCCAGCAATGCTGGCGGGAGATCCGGCAGTTCATGTGGAACTTCGTCGGCATTGTACGGACGACCAAAAGGCTTGAACGCGCGCAGCACCGCATTGATCTGCTGAAGCAGGAGGTGGAGGATTATTACAGCCACTTCCGCGTGACACCGGATTTGATCGAGCTGCGCAATCTGGTGGAGGTGGCGGACCTCATCATCCGCTCCGCGCTGCGCCGCAAGGAAAGTCGCGGGCTGCACTATACGCTCGATTATCCAAAGACGCTGGCGGCGGCGGAAGATACGGTGCTGGTGCCTTAAGCCTCCGCCTCAAAAATCTCCTCAATCTTCGCCCCGAACAGGGCTGCAATCCGGAAGGCAAGCGGGAGGGAGGGATCATATTTCCCCGTCTCAATCGCGTTGACCGACTGGCGTGAGATGTGGAGGCGGTCGCCCAGATCCTGCTGGCTCCAGCCGCGTTCGGCACGCAAGGATTTCAGGCGGTTCTTCACGCGCAGGGGCCATCGGTTCCGGTGATGCGGTTCCAGATCGCGCCGATCCCCAAACCCATGAACCAGAAGAAAGTCGCGCCAAAGCCGCCATTGCCGGCGGGCACAACCTCATAATTTTGAAGAAATTCCCACATCGTCATGATGGTCAGGCAGAAGGCTGTAGCGAACAGCGACTGGCGCACAAACATCATGCGCATATACTCGTCGGTCTCTTCCACGAGCAGACGGAAGATCGTCCAGAAGACGCCGAGGATGGGCAAGGCGGGTAGGACCGCAACCAGATAAGCGAGCGGCTTTTCCGGCGGTAGATGGCGGAAAACATAGCCGGTCGCGAAGATCAGCACCATGTAGACCAGCATGAAGCCGGCAAGGCGGCGAAGGTAGCGGACGATAGCGGGTGACTGGGACATCATGATCGGCTCCAAGTATGCGACAATGTAAAGGAAACTTGTCATCTATTGGAGGCGATGTCAAGTAAGCTTTACAAAACCTCTGTCGCGCCGTCCCTTGCGGCGCGGCGCGGGGGCTGGCAAAGGGCGGCGCAGCATTGTTTTTTGCAGAAAGCACGTTCTTCCAATGACCGACATGATCCGCGTTTCCCTTCCCGATGGCTCCGTTCGAGACGTCGCGCGCGGAACAACACCGGCGGACATTGCCGCCGCCATCGGGCCCGGCCTTGCCAAGGCCGCGATTGCGGCGCGCGTGAATGGCGAACTGCGCGATATCACGCGCCCCTTTGACGGCGACAGCGAACTCGCGCTGGTCACATCACGCGATGAGGCCGATGCGCTCGACCTCGCCCGGCATGACTTTGCGCATATATTGGCAGAAGCCGTGCAGGCGCTCTTCCCCGGCACGCAGATCACCTTTGGCCCATCGACCGATGATGGGTTCTACTATGACTTCGCGCCGCAGCGTCCCTTCACCGAGGATGACCTGCCCGCCATCGAAGCGAAGATGCGCGAGATCATCGCGGCGGATAAGCCACTCCGCCGCGAAGTGATGAGCCGCGCCGATCTTATCGCGCGTTGGTCGGCTGAGGGCGAGACCTTCAAGGCCGAATGGGCGGGCGAACTCCCCGAAGGCGAGGAGCTGAGCGTCTATTGGTCCGGCGACACTTGGATGGACATGTGCCGCGGGCCGCATCTGGCCTCGACCGGCAAGCTGGACCCGCAGGCGTTCAAGCTGACGCGCGTGTCGGGGGCCTATTGGCGCGGCGATCAGAACAATGCGCAGCTCAGCCGTGTCTATGGCACCGGCTGGCTCAACAAGAAGCAGCTCGACGCGCATCTGACGCGGCTTGAAGAAGCCGCCAAGCGCGATCACCGCCGTCTCGGTCAAGACCTTGACCTGTTTCACCTCCAGTCTGAGGCGCAGGGGTCGGTCTTCTGGCACCCGAAGGGTTATGTGATCTATCGTGCGCTTGAAGATTACATGCGCCGGGCGATTCAGGCTGCAGGTTATCAGGAAATCAAAACGCCACAGATGATGGACGTGCGCCAGTGGGAACAGTCCGGCCACTGGGGCAAATATGCCGAGAACATGTTCGCGGTTCCCGACATCGTCCCCGACGGCGAAGGCGGAGCGCCTTCGGTGGCTGCCGATGCGGACTGGATGGCAATGAAGCCAATGAACTGCCCCGCGCACGTCATTGTGTTTCGCCAGGGCATTAAGAGCTATCGCGATCTACCGCTGCGCCTTTACGAAAACGGCTGCTGCCACCGCAATGAGGCGCATGGCGCGCTCCACGGCATCATGCGCGTGCGTCAGTTCACGCAGGATGACGCACACATCTTCTGCCGCGAAGACCAGATTGTGGAGGAAGTGCAGGCCTTCTGCGCGCTCGCCGACCGTATCTACAAGGATTTCGGCTTTAAATATTCGGTCAAACTCGCGCTCCGGCCGGAGAAGCGCTTCGGGTCCGACGCGGATTGGGACAAGGCGGAGCAGGAATTGCGCGATGCCGTCGCGCAGGCCGGCCTCGCCACGCCCGAATATGGTTGGGAAGAACTGCCCGGCGAAGGCGCGTTCTATGCGCCCAAGCTCGAATGGCACCTGACTGACGCGATCGGCCGTACCTGGCAGGTCGGCACCATTCAGTCGGACCGTGTTCTGCCGGAACGCCTTGATGCGAGTTATGTGGGTGAGGATGGCGAGCGGCATCGCCCGGTCATGCTCCACCGCGCGATTTTCGGCACTTACGAACGCTTCATCGGCATCCTTATCGAGGAATATGCCGGGCGCTTCCCGATGTGGCTGGCACCGGTGCAGGCGGTCGTCGCGACCATCGTGTCGGATGCGGACGGCTATGCCGAAGCGGTCGCCGAAAAGCTGGCCGCAGCCGGCCTGCGTGTCGAGACCGATCTGCGCAATGAGAAGATCAACTATAAGGTGCGCGAGCATTCGCTGGCGAAGGTGCCGCACCTGTTGGTCGTTGGCATGCGCGAAGCGGAAGAAGGCAAGGTCGCCATCCGCACGCTCGGCTCGGACGGGCAGCGGATCATGACGCTCGATGAAGCCATTGCGATGCTGACGGCGGAGGCGACGGCGCCGGATTTGCGGGTCTCCGCCTGACCGCTCAAACTCTGTGCGTCGCCCCGTGCTTGACACGGGGCTAGGCTATCCACGCACTTTTGTGAAAGGCGTGATGTCCGACGGACCGGACATCCGGCACGCGAGGCCCGAAAACACGACGCAGGTTAGCCAAGCCCCGTGTCAAGCACGGGGCGACGCGGGTG
>CAJBSR010000273.1 GCA_903958285.1 uncultured Sphingomonadales bacterium | reverse complement strand
TCTTCTTCAAGGAACTCACAGGGGCAGGGCCGCTTGGCGCGCTTGGGTTGCCTGTTACACCTAGGGGCACAGTCGCAGCCGACCCCATGTTCGTGCCACTCGGGGCGCCTGTTCTCCTGTCTACGGATCGGGCGGAAGCCAATGGGCTTTGGGTGGCGCAGGATACAGGCGGCGCAATCAAAGGCTCTAACCGGTTCGATACCTTTTGGGGAGCGGGGAGCGAGGCCCGGACGATTGCCGGCGGGATGTCTGGCAGGGGATCTGCCTTCTTGCTCCTTCCGAAAGGCGTTTTGGCCCGACTAAAAGCGGAGGCACCCGTTGCGGGGACGCCGCCTCAGCGCTGAAGAGCAGGCCATCTGGGCGCGTGTTGCCCGCAGCGCGCGTCCGTTTCCGGGCCGCGCGCCGGTGGCCGCTGACGAACTGCCTCAGACCATGGAGGCGGCATTCCCCCTCCCAAAGAAACCTGTCCGACGTCAGGTTTTGGAAGGCCGTCGCATCGGCAGCCTTCCGCTCAGCAAGGCCCCAGCGCAAGATACGCTGGATGGCAGTTGGGACAAGCGCATCCTGAAGGGCGATCTTCGGCCGGACGTGAGCATTGATCTCCATGGTGAAACTCTGGCCAGTGCGCATGCGCGATTGAACCGGGGGTTGGATGCCGCCATCCGTCGGGGCGATCGTGTTATCTTGCTGGTCACGGGCAAGGCCGCTTTGGACAATCCCCGTCTACCGCCAACGAGCAGAGGCGTCATCCGAGCCTCCATCACCGATTGGCTTGCCGCATCCTCCTATGCCGACCGGATCGCCGCCATCCGGAACGCGCACCCCCGCCACGGTGGCGCGGGCGCGCTTTATCTGGTTTTGAGAAAACCCCGCTGAGCCGCCGATAAAACCCATCCGATTAAGTCAATTATTAATTCCTTTCGGAGATAAAGCCGGATGGGGAAAGTTCTGACCAGCCCGGTACTTGGCTGAGGGGGTTTTAACGATGCAAGGCAACGCCTTGAAAATTCACGCATTTGGATTTGCCTTCAGCATCGGTGCTGTTGCATTCCTTTTGGCGAGCTTTTCAGAGCTTACTGATTTTCAGGATGTTTGGTCTTTTAGCAATCCCCTCATTATTGCACTTGCTTGTGGTGTCTTGGCTTGGGGTGCTGCAGATCGACTAATTGCCGTTGTTTCCACGTCCATCGATTCTGCCGTTCGACGGCTAGGCGAAGCGGCTGCGGGTGACCTCGAATCTCCTGTCCCTCACCATATCGAAGCGACCATGCCCGACCTATCCCAGTCATTGGGCGATCTGTTCTTGCAGGTCCGCACGAATATGGAACAGGTGAACAGCATGGCGCTGTTTGACCCGGTCACCGCACTTGCCAACCGTATGCACTTTCGAAACGAAACAGAAGCTCTGCTCGCAGTGGCACCCTCTGAAAGGCTGGATGCGCTCTTCTTTATCGATCTCGACAACTTCAAAGGCGTGAATGACTCATTGGGTCATGCGGCCGGTGATCAACTTCTCATCATGATCGCCAACCGCCTCCGTGCCATCTTCCCCTCGTCGGGCAATGCTGGTCATCCGCCGGTTCTCGGCCGACTTGCGGGAGACGAGTTTACCGTTTTCGTGCCAGGCGTTCAGGCTGAGGCAAAGGTGCGCGAAACGGGCGCCGTCATCCTGCGGGCGCTGAACGAACCCTTTTCGTTGTGTGGGCAGTCGGTTCGTGTCGGAGCGTCAATTGGGATCGCTTTGCGCCCAAATCACGGGCGTTCGCTTACCGAACTCATGCGGGCAGCAGACGTTGCCATGTATCATTCCAAGGAGAACGGGAAAGGTCAGGTTCAGTTCTACAACGACGCCTTGGCGGCGAACCTCGCTTCGCGGATGAAGCTGGACGCCGACCTGCGCGACGCCCTCAGGCTCAACCAGTTCGGCTTTGAGTTCCAGCCTCAAGTCCTGCTGGGGGACCGCAATGCGGTTGCGGCCGAAGCTCTGCTGCGCTGGCACCACCCGATTGATGGCACCCGAACACCGAATCAGTTTATTCGCGTCGCGGAAGAAATTGGCCTGATGGCGGAGTTGTCCGATTGGACATTGGCACAGGCGGCTGCCGTCATTGGCCGTTGGTATCGCAGCGGCTTTCGCCAGCGCCTCGCGATCAACATGTCGAAGCGTCAGTTTGAACGCGGTAGCCTGTATGAGCGGGCGACTGAGGCTTTGGCCCGGCACGAAGCGCCGATTGAGATGCTGGAAATCGAGATTTCAGACCGACTGGCCTATACGACCGGCGATAGCGTCTTTGCCGAAGTGCAGGCGCTGCGCGAGGCGGGGGCAACAATCTCCGTCGACAATTTTGGCAGCGCGCCCATTGATCTGCGGCGCTTGCGGCTGCTCCCTGTTGACCGTGTGAAGATTGACCGGACGATGATTGCGGACATCACGCACTGCAATGAATCGCGCGCTATCCTTCAGTCGTCGGTGACTGTGCTGAACTCCCTCGGCAAAGAGACGGTGGCCGAAGGCGTAGAGACACAGGATCAGTTTGATATGCTGCGGGTGATGGGCTGCAAGGCAGCGCAAGGCTATGCGATCGCCCGCCCGGGCTCAGAAGCAGCCCTCCGCAATTTCATGGTTCCGGCAGAAGCGCCACCCGCACGCCGCAAGGCCTAAATCCGGGCCAGCACACCTTTGTAGATTTTGACGAGCGCCTGAACATCGTCGAGCGCCACCGCCTCGTCGAGTTTATGCATCGTAGCGTTGCAAAGGCCGAATTCCACCACCGGGCACAGCTTGCTGAGAAAGCGCGCGTCAGACGTTCCGCCGGTCGTGGAGCGATCAGCCTCAAGCCCTGTGACCTCGCTTATAGCGGCACCGATCAAGTCGCTGAACGCTCCGGGTGGCGTCAGGAACGCTTCGCCGGAAATGCGCGCATCGACGACGGCTGCCGGCTCCACATCATGGACAATGGCGCGGATCATCGCGCTTAGGCTCTCCCCGCTGTGCAGGTCATTGAAGCGGATGGACAGGCGGGCCTTGGCAGCGGCGGGAATGACGTTGGTCGCCTTGTTGCCCACTTCGAGCTCGGTAATCTCGATATTGGAAGCCTGAAACCAATCCGTCCCTTCATCCAGCACGATACCGTCAATTTGCCCGAGCATGCGCACGAGCTTGGTGATCGGGTTGTCGGCCAGATGCGGGTAGGCGACATGGCCTTGGGTACCGGGCACGGTGATCCAGATGTTGACTGAGCCACGCCGTCCGATCTTCATCATATCGCCCAGCCGGTTTGAAGATGTCGGTTCTCCAACCAGGCACAGATCGGGGATTAGCCCGCGCTGTTTCATATGGTCGATGAGCGCAACAGTGCCAAAGACGGCAGGGCCTTCCTCATCGCCGGTGATGATCAGGCTGATCCGGCCGGGATGGTTGGCAGGAATGGCCGCCACAAAGGCGGCGATACTCGCCTTCATGTCCACAGCCCCGCGACCATAGAGCAGGTCTCCGCGCACTTCGGGAGCAAAAGGATCACTCTGCCAACCCTCACCGGGCGGCACGACGTCCAGATGCCCGGCAAAGGCAAAATGGGGCTTATCGTTGGCGCCTGCGCCGGCGCGTGTGGCGAACAGGTTTTCCACCGGGCCGTTAGGCGCTTCGCCGCACACAAAGCGGTCAACCTCAAAGCCTAGGGGTCGCAGCGCCGCTTCCAGCACGTCAAACACCTCGCCGCGGGCGGGCGTTACCGAAGGCGCGGCCATGAGCCGCATGGCAAGGTCGATTGCGTCTATCACCGCCTCCGCCTAGCCTCGGATGTGGCCGAATGCAAAAGGAGATGCCTGTGCCCAAGCTGGATCTGGACGCCATCCCGCAGACCAATGCGACCGGATATCCTCCGCCCTATGATGCGCCTGTGCAGGGGCGTTGGTATCGTCGTCTGGCCCCTGTTGCAGGCCTAGTGGACTTTGCGGCCAGCCATGTCGTGCTGAAACCCGGCGCATGGTCGTCCCAGCGCCACTGGCACAATGGCGAGGATGAGATGGTGGTCATGATCTCCGGCGAGGCGACACTTGTGGAAGATGAGGGGCGTCAGACATTGCGGGCAGGGGATATTGCCGTCTGGCCTAAAGGATCGACCAACGGCCATCACCTCATCAACGAAACGGAGGAGCTTTGCATTTTCGTCGCGCTGGGCGGCGGCAAGGCGCGCGATACAGGGGGCGGCTATTCCGACATCGACATGCTGTTCACGCCGGACGGGTATCAGCACAAGGATGGCACGCCCTATGATACGACGCGATTGCCTTAAGACGGCGGCGTTGACCTAAAGGGCAGGCTTTTCAAACCGATCAATGACCCATTCCTCTTCCTGTGCCGCAGCAAGCCAGTCCTGCATGAAGGAATGGTTGAGGACGGCATCCATATAGGCCTCTGCGAAGCGGGCGACAGGGATGGAATAGGTGACAAGGCGGGTCACGACGGGTGCAAACATGATGTCGGCTGCCCCAAAGTCCCCGAACAGGAAATCGCCTTCACCGCCAAACCGCGCGCGGGCCTGCGCCCAGATGTCCATCAGGCGGGCAACGTCCTTTGCGACGTCTGGATCCAGCGGCGCTGCGGGATAGACCCGTCGTGTGTTCATGCAATGCAGGCGACGCAGGGCCATGAAGCTTGAATGCATCTCGGCTGACATGGACCGCGCCATAGCTCGGGCCGCCTCATCCTTTGGCCAGAACTTGGTGCCGCCCGATCGCTCGTTCAGAAATTCAAGAATGGCAAAACTGTCCCATACGACAATATCGCCATCCCAGAGGATGGGCACCTTGCCGGAGGACGGCGCGAAATCCTCGCTGTCCCGTCGCTGGTCCCAGTCCGCATCATAGAGCGGGACGACGATTTCCTCGAAAGGAAGTCCCGACTGCTTGGCCGCGAGCCAGCCGCGGAGCGACCAACTGGAATAGGTTTTGTTACCGATGAAGAGCTTGAGCATGGCGGCGTCATAACCAATGCATGGCTGCAAAGTCGAGCAGGAAGCGGCAGGCAGCTAGGTGTTGATCGCCTCAAGCACGGCAGCGCGCAATTCAGGCAGGCCCATGCCCTTTTCACTCGACGTCTGGATGATGTCGGGATGTGCGGCAGGGCGCTTGCGGACGTCTTCCGCTGTCTTCTGCGTCACTTCGGCGAGCGCGCTG
>CAJBSR010000272.1 GCA_903958285.1 uncultured Sphingomonadales bacterium | reverse complement strand
GGACGCGACGGGCGTGTGGTCGGCGTGGTCGGCGTGATAGGCCCCACGCGCTTGAATTACGCCCGTGTCGTCCCCATGGTTGATTTTACAGCACAAACCCTCACGAGATTGATGACGTAATGAGCGACGAAGAGTTGAAGAACGACGCACAACCTGAAGATACCGGTGCCGAGGCCGGCGCGGCTTCCGATCCGCTGGGCGCTTTGCTTGGCGAACTGGAAGAGGCACGCCAGCAGATCCTTTATGCGCAGGCTGAAACACAGAATGTGCGCCGCCGTCTTGAAAAGGACGCGCAGGACGCGCGCGCCTATGCCGCGACCAATTTCGCACGCGACGTTCTATCGGTGGCCGACAATTTGTCCCGAGCGCTCGATGCCATGCCCGCAGCGATGCGTGAGGATGAAGGCTCCAAAAGCCTGATCATCGGGCTGGAAGCGACGCAACGCGAACTGATGTCCGTGTTTGAACGCAATGGCATCACCCGCATCGCGGCCATGGGGCTCCCGCTTGATCCCAACCAGCATCAGGCGATGGTGGAGCTTCCCAGTGATGTGGAGCCCGGCACCATCGTGCAGGAAATGCAGGCCGGTTACATGATCAAGGACCGACTGCTGCGTCCTGCGCTGGTCGCTGTGGCGAAGAAGCCGGAGTAAAATCCGGCTTCGTCATGCTGAACGTGTTTCAGCATGACGGCGTGGAGCGTCTGCCCATTCCGGTATGTTGCCCGAACCCGTTGTCCTGAAACAAGTTCAGGACGACGAGGTTTCTACTCCACCGGCCGCCGTGCCACGAGGCCAATCGACAACAGCCTCATCACCGGCTCATCATGTTGGTTGAACACGGTCACCTTGGCCTTCGTGCTGCCCATTTCCGGCCGCGAGCGCGACGGGGTGACTTCCGTGATTTCTGATTCCACGCGCAGCGTATCGCCGGGGTAGACGGGCTTCAGCCAGCGCAATTCGTCCAGACCCGGGGAGCCAAGCCCGGCCTGCTTATTCTTCTTCAGATTCTCGACCAGCATCGCCATCGTCATTGCGCAGGTGTGCCAGCCAGAGGCGGAGATGCGCCCGAAATGCGTCTTTGCGGCGGCTTCATCGTCGAGATGGAAGGGCTGCGGATCATATTTGCCCGCAAATTCCAGCACCTCTTCGCGTGTGACCTCATACCGGCCAAAGCTCGCTTTGGTGCCGACCTTCATGTCTTCGAGATATTGCACGCATCGTCTCCCTTTTGCTCCGTCTTACGTTAACGGAAAGCGAGAGGGGAAGAGGTTTTCTTCAGGCAGGCCTGATTATGGGCAGGCGGCTTAGACGTTGAACCGGAAGAGCATGATGTCGCCATCCTTGACGAGATAGTCCTTGCCTTCGGAACGCCACTTGCCTGCTTCCTTGGCGCCAGCCTCCCCATTGTGGTCGACATAGTCCTGATAGGCCATGGTTTCCGCGCGGATGAATCCCTTTTCAAAATCGGTGTGGATGGCACCTGCGGCATTCGGCGCAGTGGCGCCCTTGAAAACGGTCCAAGCGCGCGCTTCTTTGGGGCCGACCGTGAAGAAGGTGATGAGGTGGAGCAATTCATAGCCCGCACGGATAACGCGGGCGAGGCCAGTTTCGGTCAGGCCAAGGTCGGAAAGGAATTCTGCCCTATCCTCAACGGGCATCGTGACAATATCGGCTTCGATGGCTGCGGAGACAACCACAGCTTCGGCGCCTTCCGCCTTCGCTTTTTCAAAGACCTTGGCGGACAGGTCATTGCCGGTGGCGGCTGATCCTTCATCGACGTTGCAGACATAGAGGACAGGCTTGGATGTCAGAAGCTGTGCCTGTTGGAACGCCTTTTCCTCTTCCGCATCATTGCGGACCGTTAAGCGCGCCGGTTTGCCTTCGCGCAGCAGATCAAGTGCTTTGCCCAGCACAGCCGCTGCCACCTTGGATTCCTTGTCGCCTTGTGCGGCCTTTTTTTGCAGGTTGGGCACCCGCTTTTCGAGGCTTTCGAGGTCGGCGAGCATCAGCTCCGTCTCAACCGTATCGGCATCGGAAATGGGGTCGATCTTGTTGTCGACATGCTGAATGTCGTCATCGACAAAGCAGCGGAGCACATGGACGACAGCATCGACTTCGCGGATGTTGGCGAGGAACTGATTGCCCAGACCTTCGCCTTTGGATGCGCCGCGCACGAGGCCGGCGATGTCGACAAAGCTCAACTGGGTTTCGATGATCTTCTGGCTGCCACCAATCTTGGCGATGGACTGCAGGCGCGGGTCCGGCACGGCGACGTTCCCGACGTTTGGCTCAATCGTGCAGAACGGATAATTGGCAGCCTGTGCCGCCTGCGTTTCCGTCAGTGCGTTGAACAGGGTGGACTTCCCAACATTGGGCAGGCCGACGATACCGCATTTGAAACCCATTTCAGTCAGTCCTTCTGCATTCTCATCGCCACATCATTCATGAAGCGCACATCGTCTCCATCGGCCAGCCATTTGGCCTCGGCGGCAACGACGCCCAACATATGGGCAAGATCATCTGTTTCCGCCTTGGCAAAGTTGCCGAGGACGTAGCCGGTCACCCGGTCCTTATGGCCAGGATGGCCAATGCCAAGACGCACCCGGCGAAAATCTTCGCCGATATGGGCGATGGTGGAACGGATGCCGTTATGGCCAGCCGCCCCGCCGCCGCGCTTTACCTTCACGCGGAACGGATCGATGTCGAGCTCGTCGTAAAAGACGGTCACGTCCTTGGTCTCGAGCTTGAAGAAGCGCATCGCTTCGCCAATGCTGCGGCCGCTCTCGTTCATGAAGGTCGCGGGTTTGACGAGCAGGATCTTGTCGCTGCCAATCCGGCCTTCTGATGCCAGTCCCTGAAAGCGCGTTTTCCAAGGCCCAAAAGAGAAGGTCTCGGCAATCACATCGGCGGCCATGAACCCCACATTGTGGCGGTGCATGGCATATTGTGCGCCGGGATTACCGAGACCTGCCCAGATTTGCATCGTTAACTCCCGGGCGCCTTCCTGATCAGAAAAGCGCCAGAGGAAGCTTACTCGCCTTCAGCCTTGGTGGTGTCACCTTCGGCCGACTTCAGGCCCGACGGCGCGACCAGCGTGGCAATCGTAAAGTCACGATCGGTGATCGCGCTCTTCGAGCCAGCGGGAAGTGCCACATGGCTGATGTGGATCGAGTCGCCGATTTCGAGACCCTTGAGGGAGATCTTGATGTCGTCGGGGATCAGGGCTGCATCGCAGACCAGTTCCAGATCATGACGGACAATGTTGAGGACAGCGCCGCGCTTCATGCCGGGCGACGTTTCATGGTCCGTGAAGTGAACAGGGACGTTCACATGCACTTCGGAATGTTCACCGATGCGCAGGAAGTCCGCGTGAAGCGGGCGTTCAGTGACGGGGTGGAAAGACACATCCTTGCAAAGCGTGCGGACCTGCGTGCCACCAACGTCGATCATGATGACCGCGTTCATGAAGTGGCCGGTGTGCAGTGCCTTCAACAGCAGCTTTTCTTCGACGTGAATCGTCTGGGGTGCTTCGTTATTGCCGTATACGACGGCGGGGACGCGGCCCTGATTGCGCAGTGCACGAGAGGCTCCCTTGCCTTCCCGTTCGCGCGTTTCGGCCGACAGCGTCAGCTGATCGCTCATATGTAATCTCCGGTTAAATTTGCTTTTTCCGTCACGCCTCCAGGGATGACCATAACGGAAGAGCGCGCGCCTATGCGAAAACGGGCAGGAATGCAAGCAATGGTGCGCGGGGGCGCTGCTCAGTTGATGCGTACGGCCTCTAGGTGATTGGCCTTCAGCATCGCCTGCACGCTTTCTTTGCCTGCCAGATGCCCGGCGCCAACTGCGACGAAGACCGTGCCCGGCTGCTCCATCCGCTTTGCAATCCATCCAGCCCAACGCTGGTTGCGGTCGGTCAAAAGCACCTTCTTGATCTCCGGCATGGTGTTCATTCCGTCATTCATGACGGCGGCCAGCGTGTCGGGCTTTCCCTTGGCCCAGCTGCCGACCATGACGGAGACAACTTTCTTTGCCTTTGGCATTTCTGCCACGGCAGAGTTGAGGAACTTGATCTGCTGGTCTTCCGGCAATGTGTCAAAGAACCCGATTTGCTCTTCCATGCTTTCCAAAGCGCCGATCTTCTTGGAGGCGGCTTTGGCTTCAGCCGTCAGCTGCTTCTCCGCGCCCGATTCCGGATCATAACCCAGCTTCTGCATGGGTGCCATGGCGACAAGGGTAGAGGCGAACCAGGGTTCAAAGGGCTCCAGCCCTTGCGGGTCGATATCCAATGTCTTGAGCGCAGCCCGGTATTTGGCAGCGTCCTTTGGGGTCAGCTTTTGCGATAAGGGCGGCCCATCCGGGTCGATGGCGCGCGATATGACGATCTTCTGTGCTTCGGCCTCGCTTGGCTGGACCATTTCCAGAACCAGTTCATCCGACGCATCGAAGGCGGTTTTGATCTGACCTTCAAACCACTGCGTGCCCGGCTTCAACAAATGGATGGTGCCAAACAGATAGATGGTCGTGTCTGCATCCGAGACCTTCCACAACGCCGGTTTTGCAATGAGGACTGGGGCAGGCTTGGCTGCCGGCTCTGCTGCGGAGACGAGGAGGAGGGCCATCAGGCCGAGGGAGAAGGCGCGCATGCCCAGTGATGTAAGGCGTTAAACGTTAAAAGTAAGCGTCAATCGACGCGGGAAACCGCAATTCCGTTTCCCGAAAGCAGGTGCTGGAGCGAATCGGGTCCAGCCAGATGCCCCGCCCCAACGGCGAATAACACCGTGCCCGGTTTTGCCATCCGGTTGGTCAGCCATCCGGTCCAGGCGATATTCCGCTGCCGGACCAAGACGTTGTAAAGTTCTGCACCCAGTTTCTCTTGGGTGAAGTCCGCATCAAGCTGGCGCACATCACCCGCCGCCCAAGCCCGGTCGCTCTCATTCGGGATGTTTGGCTCGGTCGCGTCCATGTCCTCCAGCGTGTCCTCCAGCATATTGCGCTGGGCATCCTCGGACAGACCATGCATCTGCCGCAAGACGGCGCTCCCATCCTCCACAGCAATAATTGGCCGACCAGCGCGCGCAAAGGCTTTTTGCAGCACCGCCTCCACGCCATTGTCGTGTGACAGGCCATCCTTGCTCATGTCCTCAACCGCGAGGACAAGGCTCGCCATCCAGGTCGGCATGGCGTCGTAAAACTGCTCGGGGAAGTCGGTGCGGGCGATGGCGCGCTTGAGAAGGGCCTGCTTGTCTGGGGCAACGCGCGCTACAATCGGACGGTCAGGCACCACTGGGTTGATCGTGTCGTCCACGGCACCCTCGGCCTTCTTGTCTGCCTCAGGCGAATCGACAGTCTCCAACACAAGCTCATCCGCCTGCGCGACAATCTTTTTCAGGGCAGGGGACTGCCAGCGAAAACCCTTGGGCAGGGCATGGGTCGTGCCGAACAGATAGATGGTCGTGTCTGCGTCGGCGATCTTCCAGATGGCGGGGTGGGGATCGGCCGGAAGGGCGGATGACTGGCGCGCGGGGGAGGCCGCTTCGCTTGCCGGGGCAAGGAGCAGGGCAGGCAGCGCCAACATGGCGCACAGGGCCATCCGTTTCCGCATCTCTCTCCAGTCCGGTTTGTTGCCCGGATTGTTATGGTGGGAAGCTGCGCCCGCATGTGGCCTTCGTCAAGGCGATTCCGCTCCACTTTGCTTGACCGTAGCGGCCCCATCCGCCAAAGGCGCGGCCATGGCGGCGGACAATCAAAGCTTGAGCTTTCAGGACCTGATCCTGACCCTTCACGATTATTGGGGGGAGCAGGGATGTGTCATCCTGCAGCCCTATGACATGCGCGTGGGCGCCGGGACATTTCATCCCGCGACGACGCTGCGTGCGCTTGGCCCGGAAAGTTGGAACGCCGCCTATGTGCAGCCCTCCCGCCGTCCGACCGACGGGCGTTATGGGGAGAACCCGAACCGGCTGCAGCATTATTACCAATATCAGGTGATCATGAAGCCGAGCCCGGCGAACCTGCAGGAGCTCTATCTGGGCTCGCTCGACGCCATCGGTATCGACCCGCTCAAGCACGACGTCCGCTTTGTGGAGGATGACTGGGAAAGCCCGACGCTGGGCGCCTGGGGCCTTGGCTGGGAAGTCTGGTGTGACGGGATGGAAGTTACCCAATTCACCTATTTCCAGCAGGTTGGCGGCTATGATTGCAAGCCCGTCGCAGGCGAGCTGACCTACGGGCTGGAACGTCTTGCCATGTATATTCAGGGCGTCGACCGCGTGTACGATCTGCGCTTCAACGACGCGGGCGTGACGTATGGCGACGTCTTCCTTGAGAACGAACGCCAGTTTTCGAAGTACAACTTCGAGGTCGCGGACACCACCGCGCTGTTCGACGGATTTGCGAAGGCCGAGGCCGAGTGCCAGCGTTGCATCGAGGCGGGCGTGCCGCTCGCCGCTTATGATCAGGCGATTGAGGCGAGCCACTTGTTCAACTTGCTGCAGGCGCGCGGCGTCATCTCCGTGCAGGAACGCGCCAGCTATATGGGCCGCGTCCGCGATCTGGCGAAGGGCAGCTGTCAGGCATGGATCGAAAAGCAGACGCCCGAATGGACTGAGAAGTTTCCGGGGTGGACGGCATGACCGACTTCCTGCTGGAGCTCCTCTCCGAAGAAATCCCGGCGCGCATGCAGGACAAGGCGCGGGATGACCTTGCGCGCCTGTTCTCAGCAGAACTTGATAAGGCTGGCCTGAAGGCGGCCGACCTCATCACCTATGCCACCCCGCGCCGTTTGGCGTTGATCGCCAAGGGCTTGCCGCTGGAAACGCAGGCTGTTTCGGAAGAAACCAAGGGGCCAAAGGTCGGCGCGCCGCCTCAGGCGATGGAGGGTTTCCTCCGCAAGACCGGGCTGACGCAGGACCAGTTGGTTGAGCGCGACGGCGTCTATTTCGCGGTCGTGGAAAAACCGGGCCGCAAAACAGCGGACGTGCTGGCAGAGGCCATCCCGACGATCATCCGCGCCTTCCCCTGGCCCAAGTCGCAGCGCTGGGGCGCCGCCTCGCGCTCGACCGAGAGCCTGCGCTGGGTGCGTCCGTTGCAGGGCATCATCGCGCTTTTGGGCGACGATGTTGTGCCTTGCGAGATTGACGGCATCACCAGCGGCGCGACGACGATGGGCCACCGCTTCCATCACACAGGCCCCGTCACCATCAGCAATGCGGGCGGTTATGCCGCGAAGCTGAAGGCGGCGCACGTCATCGTTGATCAGGACGAACGCCGCGCGATCATCCGAGCAGGTGCTGAAAAGGCAGCGGCTGACGCGGGCCTCGTGCTCGTGCCCGATGAAGGCTTGGTCAATGAGAATAGCGGCCTGACCGAATGGCCGGTGCCGATGCTCGGCCGGTTTAATCCCGATTATCTCACTGTGCCCGAAGAAGTCATCCAGCTCACCGCACGCGTGAACCAGAAATACTTCATCTGCCGTGATGCGGCAGGCAAGCTCGCCAATGCGTTCATCTGCACAGCAAACATCGTCGCCAATGATGGCGGTGCTGTGATCGTTGCGGGCAATGAGAAGGTGCTGGCCGCGCGCTTGAGCGATGCGCGCTTCTTCTACGACACCGATTTGAAGACCAGCCTTGAGGTGCATGCCGAAAAGCTGAAGGACATCGTCTTCCACGAAAAGCTGGGCACCGTTGCCGACAAGGTCGAGCGCGTGGCGAAGCTGGCGCGCTGGTTAGTGGAAGAGGGGATTGTGAAGGGCGCGAGCCCTGACCTCGCCGAACGCGCCGCGCGTCTCGCGAAGGCTGATCTCGTCACCGGCATGGTCGGCGAGTTCCCCGAACTTCAGGGGCTTATGGGCGGGTATTATGCCGCCGTCCAAGGCGAAGACCCGCAGGTCGCCGCTGCCGTGCGCGATCACTACAAGCCAGTCGGGCAGGGCGATGAGGTTCCGACGGCACCGGTGACGGTGGCGGTGAGCTTGGCGGACAAGCTGGATACGCTAGCAGCATTCTTTCTAATTGGAGAGAAGCCGACTGGGTCAAGGGACCCATTTGCTCTGAGGCGCGCAGCACTAGGTGTACTTGCAGTCATTGCTGAAGGCGATCTTCGGTTGCCCATCTCAATGCCACTCGCAGCGGCGCTGGCTGTCCTCATTGGCAAGGCAAGAGGCGAGAGTGACAAAGCAGCATTCGAAGCTGGGGTGGCCCGATTGGAGGATGCGGGCGTCAAGTTTACCGACGACGCTGTTGAAGAATTGCGGGCAATAGCCGTCAAAAACTCACTGGATAGCGCTAGCGCTATCTATGATGTGCTAATTGCTCCCGCGCTCGGCAGTATTGTCGCCTTCCTTGCAGATCGATTGAAGGTGCAGCAGCGTGAAGCAGGCGTCCGTCACGATCTTATCGATTCGGTCTTTGCCCTGCCCGATGAAAATGATCTCGTTCGCCTGCTGGCCCGCGTGAAGGCGCTTCAGGCGTTTGTCATCACCGAAGACGGCACCAACCTCCTCGCAGGTTACAAGCGCGCCGCGAACATCCTGAAAAAGGAGGGCGTCGAGAACCTTACGGCGAAGTCACTTTCCTATGCGGCGGCGCCGGAGGAAACGGCGCTCATCAACGCGCTCGATTCGGCGGAGCCGCAGGCGGCAGCCGCGATCGCGCGTGAGGATTTCGAAGGGGCGATGGCTGCGCTTGCGTCGCTGCGCGCACCGATTGATGCGTTTTTTGACAAGGTGATCGTGAATGATCCTGACGAAGAAAAGCGACTGGCACGATTGGCCATGCTCGCGCGCGTCCGCGATGCCGTTCATCAGGTGGCCGACTTCTCCCGTATTGAGGGATGACGAGATTATCCCGCTCCCCTTGAGGGAGAGGGCAGGGTTCGGGAGTAGCAAATGACGCAATATGTGTACCGTTTCGGCGGCGGTGTTTCGGACGGTGACGACGCGACGCGGGGCAATAAGACCCTGCTCGGCGGCAAGGGTGCGAACCTTGATGGCATGGCGTCCATTGGCCTGCCGGTGCCCCCCGGCTTCACCATCACGACCGAAATGTGCACGCGTTATTATGCCGAAGGGCAAAGCTTCCCCGACAGCGTCCGCGCGGAAGTGGCAGGCGGCGTTGCGCATATTGAGGCGGTGACGGGCAAGAAGTTTGGTGACGCAGGCGATCCGATGCTCGTCTCTGTCCGCTCCGGCGCGCGCGTCTCGATGCCGGGCATGATGGATACTGTCCTCAACCTTGGCCTTAATGATGAGACGGTCGTCGGCCTCGCGGCATCGTCCGGTGATGCCCGCTTTGCGTGGGACAGCTATCGCCGCTTCATCCAGATGTATTCCGACGTCGTGCTCGAACTCGATCATGGTGCGTTTGAAGAGGCGCTTGAAATCGCGAAGGAAGACCGCGGCTATTTTCTCGACACCGAAATGCTCGCCGAAGACTGGCAGGCGCTGGTGGCGGAATACAAAACGCTCGTTGAACAGCAATGGGGCAAGCCCTTCCCGCAGGACGTGCATGACCAGCTCTGGGGTGCCGTCGGCGCGGTGTTTGGATCATGGGAGGCAGATCGCGCCAAGGTCTATCGCCGCCTTAACAGCATCCCCGGCGATTGGGGCACGGCTGTCAACGTGCAGGCGATGGTCTTCGGCAATATGGGCGACACGTCCGCGACGGGCGTGGCCTTCACCCGCGACCCTGCGACCGGCGAGAATGCCTATTATGGCGAATTCCTGATCAACGCGCAGGGCGAGGACGTCGTCGCAGGCATCCGCACGCCGCAGTATCTGACCAAGGCCGCCCGTGAGCGCGCCAATGCCAAGCCGCTGTCGATGGAAGAGGCGATGCCGGAGGTCTATGGCCAGCTCGCCGACGTGTTCCGCATCTTGGAAACGCACTACCGCGACATGCAGGACATTGAGTTCACGGTGGAACGCGGCAAGCTTTGGATGCTCCAGACGCGCTCCGGCAAGCGCACGGCAAAGGCCGCGCTCAAGATCGCGGTCGACATGGCCAATGAAGGCCTCATCACCCAAAATGAAGCCATCCTGCGCGTTGAGCCCTCAGCGCTGGACCAGCTACTTCACCCCACGCTTGACCCCACCGCCAAGCGTGATGTGCTGACCAAGGGTCTGCCCGCTTCTCCGGGGGCTGCGTCCGGCAAGATTGTGTTTGATGCTGATACTGCTGAACGGGCCGCCGCTGATGGTCAGAGCGTCATCCTCGTCCGCACAGAAACCTCGCCTGAGGATATTCACGGCATGCACGCGGCCAAGGGCATCCTGACCGCGCGTGGCGGCATGACGAGCCATGCGGCGGTCGTGGCACGTGGCATGGGCCGTCCCTGCGTGTCGGGGGCCGGTGGCATCTCGATTGACAGCAAGGCCAAGCAACTGCGCGTCGGTGACCGGACCTTGGGCGAAGGCGATATCCTGACGTTGGATGGCTCAACCGGTGAAGTCATGGCCGGGGCGGTCGAGACGGTTCAACCAGAGTTGGTCGGTGATTTCGGCGTGCTCATGGAATGGGCCGATAAGATCCGCCGCATGAAGGTGCGCGCCAATGCGGAAACGCCGCTTGATGCGCAGACAGCGCGTGACTTTGGCGCAGAAGGCATCGGTCTGTGTCGCACCG
>CAJBSR010000271.1 GCA_903958285.1 uncultured Sphingomonadales bacterium | reverse complement strand
GCTCAGGCCCGGTTGGGAAGACGATGCGGCCGCCCTGCATGAAGCCATTGCCCATGAGGCCGTGGCCATGAAGCTGTCGCGCCTTCCCTGGCCCTATACCCTCGAAGACGCCCAGTCCTTCCTCACCGCCCAGTGGCAGCAGGAGGCGCCCCATATGCTGATCTTCGCCCGTACCGCCGGGAAGCCCAGGCTGGTGGGCGGCATTGGTCTGGATCTGACCGGGTGTACCGCTGAACTCGGTTATTGGATTTCCCCGCGCTATTGGGGCCTGGGATTTGCAACCGAGGCAGCCCGCGCCGTCGTGGACATGGCGCGGGCCTCGCTCCCCTGCCGCAAAGTTGTGGCCCGGCATTTCGTCGACAACCCGGCGTCGGGCAACGTCTTGCGGAAGCTGGGTTTTCAGCGCAGCAACCGGTTGATTGCCAGACCCTGTCTCGCGCGGGGTATGGATGTGCCATGCTTGGACTATGAACTGGCCTTCGCCGATCAGGGCGATTGCCCGGATGATAATATGGACGGGCGCGCACTTCTCGCTGCATAAACGAGCCTCCTTCACCCTTGACGCACGGCCGTTTTGCTCCGACTTGGGGGCATTGGTCGCAGGGTGAGGTAAAGGCGTGAACGACGCAGCGCAGGAAAAGCGTCTGTCGGCCATTTGTGCCGCGTTCGGCTGCACGCCGGACATTGCGCGCGTTGTCGATGGCCTGACCCAGCTTGTCCAAACCGAGCCTGAAGGCACGATCATCTGGGCCGGCGAGGCGGCGCCGTTCGTCTTCCTCCTTATCGAAGGGCGCGCACAAGCCGTTGTCTATTCGGCACAGGGCCAGCTTGTCCTGCTCGATACCTATGCCGCCGGCGACATCTTTGGCGAGGTCGACGTCGTCGGCACCCGCGCCTCATGGGATCAAGTGATCGCCGTCACGCCCGTCGAGTCCGCGCGCCTGCGGCAGCAAGATTTCGTCATGCTGCTGGAAACGCACCCATCGCTCGCCATGGCGGTGCTACGGCAGGTTACCGCGCGGCTCAGCCGCACGTCGCGTCGGATGATCGAGCGGACCACCCTGTCCGCCACCGGCCGCATCTATGCCGAGTTGCTCCGGCAGGCGGGCGAAGGGGATGGCCGCACCATCCGCCCCGTCCCGACGATGACCGAACTCGCGCTGATCGTGCAGTCCACGCGCGAAACGGTGTCGCGCACCATCAATGATCTGGAGCGCCGCGGCTACATCACCCGCGACAAGGACGCGTTGATGATCGTCGCCCCGCACCGTGTGCAGGAATTGATTATTTAGGCTGAAAAGTCCCCGGCCACAGCGGCGGCCAAGCTCGTGCCATCCAATATCCGTGCCGTATCATCGCGCACGATCGTCATGGCGCGGCGGATTTCGCAGGTCGCTTCGTCCTTGCAGTCTTTGCAACGCTTGTAAGCGGTGCGGCTGACGCAGGGGACGAGCGCGAGCGGGCCTTCGATCACACGGATGATGTCACCGAACGAGATCAGTTCCGGCGGGCGCGCCAGATGGAAGCCGCCTTGCCACAGCTGCTTCGCCTTAGCCAGCGTCATGCAACTTTTAAACGCCTAGACGAATATATTGGCAGCTTATAGGCACTGCGTTGTCTGCACTTGGGCCGGCAACGCAGGCAGCGACATTTGGAGGCCCACGCAGGAAGAGATATCTTCCTCTAGAGCAGCACCGTCGCCGGCGTGCCTGCCGCTGCTGATCGGCTGGGGCTTGCAGGCAAGCGCAGTCAGAGAAAACTGGTGTCGCT
>CAJBSR010000270.1 GCA_903958285.1 uncultured Sphingomonadales bacterium | reverse complement strand
GCTCGAGCACCGCTACCGCGAACTCGCTTTCCTCAATTCAGGCGTCCGCCTGTTCCTGATCGACGCACGCCATGCGGAAAAGAAGGAAGTCGAACTTTACTATGAAGGCGGCATTGCGGCCTTCGTAAAGTATCTCGACCGCGCAAAGACGCCGCTCTTTCCGGACCCCATTGCCGTTTCCGGCCAGCGCGATGGCGTCGGCATTGAAGTCGCGCTGGAGTGGAATGACAGCTATTACGAAAACGTCCTGTGCTTCACCAACAACATCCCGCAGCGCGATGGCGGCACGCATCTGGCGGCCTTCCGCGCGGCGCTGACCCGCACGCTCAACAACTATGCTGAAAAGTCGGGCCTCCTGAAAAAGGAGAAGGTGACGCTCACCGGCGAAGACATGCGCGAAGGCCTCACCGCCATCGTTTCGGTCAAACTGCCAGACCCGAAATTCTCCAGCCAAACCAAGGACAAGCTCGTCTCGTCCGAAGTGCGTCAGCCGCTCGAAAGCCTGATGGCAGACAAGATGGCAGAATGGCTGGAGGAAAATCCGGCCAATGCGAAATCGGTGGTCCAGAAGATCATCGACGCCGCCGCCGCCCGCGAAGCCGCCAAGCGCGCGCGTGAACTGACGCGGCGTAAGGGCGTGATGGACATCGCCTCGCTGCCCGGCAAGCTCGCCGACTGTCAGGAGCGTGATCCCGCCAAGTCTGAACTCTTCCTCGTCGAAGGGGACTCCGCCGGTGGCTCTGCCAAGCAGGGCCGCAACCGGCAGAATCAGGCGATCCTGCCGCTCAAAGGTAAGATCCTGAACGTAGAGCGCGCGCGCTTTGACAAGATGCTCGCCTCAAAGGAAGTCGGCACGCTCATCCAGGCGATGGGAACCGGCATTGGCCGCGACGATTTCAATATTGAAAAGCTACGGTACCACAAGATCGTTATCATGACGGACGCCGACGTGGATGGCGCGCACATCCGCACGCTGCTGCTCACCTTCTTCTATCGCCAGATGCCGGAAATCATCGCGCGCGGGCACCTCTACATCGCGCAGCCGCCGCTCTACAAAGCCGCGCGTGGCCGGTCCGAAGTCTATCTGAAGGACGATGCGGCGCTTGACGATTATTTGGTGGATGCCGGCATTGCAGCCGTCGCACTCGAAACATCGGGCGGCACCCGGTCCGGCGCGGACCTGAAACTGCTGATCGACCATGCCCGCCGCACGCGCAGCCTGATGCGCTATGTGCCGAAGAAATATGATCCTGCCATCATCGAAGGCCTCGCCTTGATCGGTGCGCTGGACCCTGCGGCCAGCCCCGAAGCGCGTGCACGTGCCATCGGTCTGACGGCGGAGTGGCTCAACCGCGCCGACCTTGAAGCCCGCTGGTCAGGCAGTGTCGCCGAAGAAGGCGGCTATCACCTCCAGCGCATCTGGCGCGGCGTGACCGATCACCACATGATCGAAGCCAGCTTCCTGCAAAGCCAAGAGGCACGGCGCCTGCACACGCTGATCGCGGAACAGACAGACTCTTATGCTGATGTCGGGCGGTTGGTGCCCATCGGCAAGTCCGCCCCGGAACCTTTGGCCGAAGGTGAAGAAGAAGCGCCCGTTGCGAACAATCGCCGGACGACCATGGTGTCCCGCCCGTCGGAACTGCTCGATGGCATCCTCGCCGTCGGACGCAAGGGCCTGTCGATCTCGCGCTATAAAGGCCTTGGCGAAATGAACGCCGAACAGCTGTGGGAAACCACGCTGGACCCGGACAACCGCTCGCTGCTGCGGGTAGAAGTCACTCAGGCTGATCTCGCGGATGAAATCTTCACCGCGCTGATGGGCGATGTTGTGGAGCCGCGCCGCGAATATATTCAGGAAAACGCGCTCAACGTCGCCAATCTCGATATCTGATCTAGACCGCGCCAACTGGTTTCAATTGAAACTGGTTGGCGCTACTCTGGGCGCATGCCCGATGCGTCCCATATCCATGACACGCCACCCCCCGGCGCTGCACCGGACTGGACGATCCCGCAGAATTGGGACGCGTTCAGCGCAGACGAGCACGCCATGTGGGACCGGCTGTGTGACCGCCAATCCAATATGCTACCCGGCCGTGCCGCCGACGCCTTCCTGCGCGGACTCGATGTGCTGCGCCTCTCCCGCTCCGGCATACCCGACTATCGTGAACTCAATGCCCGGCTGACGGCGGCCACGGGCTGGTCGGTTGTCGCCGTGCCGGGGCTCGTGCCGGACGCTGTCTTTTTTGAGCATCTGGCCAACCGGCGCTTTCCGGCAGGCAATTTTATCCGGCGGCCCGACCAGATCGACTATCTGCAGGAACCCGATATCTTCCACGACGTCTTCGGCCATGTGCCGATGCTCGCTGATCCCGTCTTTGCCGATTACATGGTTGCTTATGGGCGCGGCGGGTTGCGCAGCCTAGGCTTTGGCGCGCTGCACAAGCTGGCGCGGCTCTATTGGTATACGGTTGAGTTCGGGCTGATCGAAGAAGGTGGCGCCTTGCGCGCTTATGGCGCGGGCATTGTTTCGAGCCATGCGGAAAGCCTCTTTGCGCTCGACGATCCCAGCCCCAACCGGATCGGCTTTGATCTGCTGCGCCTGATGCGGACCGAGTACCGGATCGATGATTTTCAGCAGAGCTATTTTGTCGTGTCCAGCCTTGCCCATCTGCTGAAGGTGACAGTCGAGACAGACTTCGCCCCGCTCTACCAGGAGCTGAACGTGCTGCCTGACATTGGCGTTGCCGAGATATTGCCCGAAGACCGCATCTATACGCGCGGGACGCAGGAGCATGTGACGGGTCGCACGCCCCAGACATGAGAAGGGCCGCAAAACCTTGCAGTTCTGCGACCCTTCAGCATGGTCAGCGATCGGAGGTGTAGAGCCTGCTGGAATTCTTCAGCGGCATCCGTTTCTGCAGAGACCAAAGGCAGCGATAAATCGCGCCTAGCTGCGGATCACCCTTTCCGACCTCTTAGCTGGACCATGAGACATCGGATCACCTCCTTTCGCTGTAATGCGCCATGCGAACCGAATGGGTCGCACCCGCAACATGAGTCAGGTGAGTCGCGCAATCAAGTCTTGAAATGATATAATTTGCTGTCAGAATAAGAGCTTCGGGCTTGCGTCAGGCACACCCTCAACCGCCAGCCCGGCAATCCTCAACAACCCGCGCAAATTCAGCCCATGTGGGCACGATGAGATCGTCTGCGCCACGCACCGACACCAGAAACTTCCCGCGGCTGTGAGCCATTGCATCGAGCAATCGATCTGATCCAACCAGCTCCGCCGCCACATAAGGTGGGCTTTCACTGCTGTTGCCCGCTGACAAACTCCGCACGGTGCTGGAGGTGCGGATGCTCATCTGGCCCGACTGCCCCACCGGAAAACTGCCCCCGCGCGAGAGATAGACCCGCGAAGCTGCCTGATCACAACGAATGACGAACAGCGCATTGGCCCCCGGCGACCCAAACAGGGCGACCGAGCCGCGCGCATCCCGCCGATAGGCCCAGTCCCCCGGCGTCGCCCGCCAGTCCTCCCAGTTTGAGGGGCGGGGCTGGATCACCACCGGCACGGGCGGCGCTGCTTTGGGCGGCGGCGGAGGTGGCGCCGACGTCTGTGGCGCACTGACGCAGCCGGCGAGCGCCAGCGCGACAGAAACAAAGGAAAGGGCGCGTGCCATCGTCATACCCCTGTTTG
>CAJBSR010000269.1 GCA_903958285.1 uncultured Sphingomonadales bacterium | reverse complement strand
GGCGATCAAGCTTTGGCGCGCCCGCGGGAAAATGCCCGCCAAGGATGCGTTGACCGGCATTGCGACGGGCCTGCTGAGTGACCCAATCAACGGCTTTTCGGCGTTCATCACGCTGGGCATATTGGCGATGGTGGCACCCTTTCAGGTCTACAGCCTGCCTGTGACCGCCGGCACATTTCTGCTGTGCTTCTTCCTTGATGATCTGCGCTTTTACTGCCACCACCGCGTGGCCCACCGGGTCCGCTGGGTCTGGGCGATGCATGTCGTGCATCATTCCAGTGAGGAATATAATCTGGCCGTCGCCCTGCGGCAGGGTTGGACGAAGCATTTCACCGGCACGATGCTGTTCAAAATACCGTTGGTGCTTGTCGGCTTTGATCCGGTCATGGTCACGTTCTGCGGCGTCCTCAACGCGACTTACCAGTTCATGCTCCACACCGAGACCGTCAACAAACTCCCCCGCTGGGTTGAATTCCTCTTCAACACGCCATCGCATCACCGCGTCCACCACGCCAATAACCCGCGCTATCTGGATGCGAATTATGCGGGGACCTTCATCATCTGGGACCGCTTGTTCGGCAGCTTCGTTGCGGAAGATGATCGTGAAAAGCCGGTCTATGGCTTGGTCAAGAATCTAAAGACCTTCAACATTTTGAAGGTGATCAGTCACGAATATATCGGCATCGCCAAAGACGCGACCACACCCGGCATTACGCTGTGGCAGCGGTTTTGTTATGTATTTGCGCCGCCGGGCTGGAGCCATGATGGATCCCGACAGACATCGGAAGATATCAGGCGGGAAGCTGGCCTCGGCCCTCAGGCCTTAGCGGTCGCCCCCGCCACAAACCCCGTTCGCTAATGCCGCTCCACTACGCGCTCACCGACGCGCTGGTCGCGCTCATTGCGGGCTGGGGCGTCGTGAAATTGTGGCGCACCGGTCGACCGCTAGCAGCACTGGGCCTTGCCCTGTTTGGGCTTGCCGGGGCGATCGGCACCATCCGGATCATCAGTGGACTGATTGAACCATTGGCGATGCTCCACAAAAGCGTGTCGCAATTGGGGGGCATTGCCGGGCTCACCCTGCTGCTCGCCCAAATCCTGCGCGACAAAGGCCTTCGGCTTGGCACCGGCGTTGTTCTGGGTGTCGCAATTGCCCTGGCTGCCTTGGCTGCGACACTGCCTACACTTGGCGCGGCCCTCTTTGTCCTGATGCTCATCGGAGCGATCACGCTGTGCTTGCAATCCCGCAATCATTTGAGTGCTGCGGGCTTTATCGTGATGCTGCTGAACGTCACCCTCGTCCGGCAATCGGACTATCTAGGCGCTGACCTGAGTTGGCACCTCTATCACCTGTTTGTCGCGACGTGGTTGCTTTGCGTGACATATGGCTTTGCGAAAGCGCCCCGCGCGGTCTGAAACTCTATCCGGCGAGGACGATCTTCCCGACATGGCGTTTGGTCAGGAACGCCTCCTGCGCCTTGACGATGTCGAAAAGCGGGAAAGTCGGCGCGATGCAGGGTTTAATCTCGCCCCGCTCGATATAGCCGATAAGATTGCCGAAGACCTCTGGCTCCAGCACTGTGCAGCCGAATAGGCAAAGATCCTTTAGGTAGAGCGTGCGGAGGTCGAGATCGACGATCGGGCCGGAGATGGCGCCTGACACCCCATAACGCCCGCCGCGCTTGAGGGTGTTCAGAATGGCACCGAACTGCGCTCCACCAACGACATCGACGGCTGCATCAAAATGGTCATGGCCAAAATGTGCTTCAAGATCGGCGTCGCGCGGCACGATATGGTCCGCCCCCAAGGCGCGCACGGCATCCGCTTTATCGCCGCCGACCATGGCGATCACCTCCGCCCCGCGCCGCTTGGCGAGTTGGACAGCGGCTGATCCGACACCACCCGACGCGCCGGTGATGAGCACCCGTTCCCCCGCCGTAAGCGAAATCCGCGTCAGCATGTTTTCCGCCGCCGAATAGGCACAAGGGAAGCTGGCGAGCTCGACATCGCTCAATCCGCTATCAACACGGTGTGCGTAATCAGCAGGAACACAAGCATAGTCAGCAAAAGCGCCGTCAACCTCAGACCCGAAATAGCGGACATCAAAGCGGTCGGCGCACCGAAACACGGGCTCAACCAGAACGCGTTCCCCGATGCGGGATGTGTCTACACCCGGCCCGACGGCGACGATCCGGCCACAGGCGTCTGCGCCCTGAATGCGGGGAAACTGGAGAGCTTCGCCCGACCAGCCGTCATCGCCTGCGCCCACCATGCCGCTGGCCGCTCCCGCATCTGTCGCATCCGCCACAGCCTTGGAATACCAGCCGATACGCGTGTTGATATCGGTGTTGTTGACGCCTGCCGCACCGACGCGGATCAGGACGTCCCCTGCCCCGGGCTGCGGGACAGAAACATCGTCCCGCAGATCAAGGCAATCAAACCCGCCATGCCGGGTCAGCAAGACCGCGCGCATGGTTGCGGGAATGGTCATTCCGCCCGTGCCAGCCCGAACTGGTTGAGGTACCATTTCTGGAAATTGATCACGCTGCCTTCCTGATCGGAATAGCGGCCGGGGCGATACCGGCTGGACATGATGCCGGCCTGATTATTCTCGGTAATCACCTTATCCTGCGTGGTTGTCGCGTGATAGCCCCAGATCATCTTGTCGATATCGACCTGATCTTCCGTAGCACGGCCATCGACCAGCCAAATCATCTCCACATCCGTTTCCAGCGCCCCACGCGGCGTGAACTGGAACAGGATTGCAAAATGGTCATCGGCCACAATCTGGCTGAATGGGCTGAAGCTCAAATGCATCCGGCCGCCATCGGCCTTTGTGCGCTTACCCATCAAAGGCGACGGCGCTGTGCCATCCTGCGTCTCGGCGGCAAAGCCTTCCTTGTTCATCCGCTGCATCAACAAGCGCAAATGGCTGCTGTCGGGTGCGTCGTCGATATTGCCAATCGGACGCCCGGCAGCAGCAGCGCTGTCTTCCCAGGTCTTGAGCTTTGGCGTGAAGCCCGCAATCGCGTCTGCCGGTCCAGACCTTGGCCCCGCGCCGACTGCCACGAGCGTTTCTGCGGCATGCATCGAACAAAATTCAGGGTGCGAAGGGACGCAGTGGTAACATTCAAAGAAGTTCTCCACCACCAGCTTCCAATTGGCCGTCGTGGGATAACTTCCCGCATGCGCGATGCGCGCGTTCGCCATGCCATGATAGTCGAGGATCGGGCCCATATCGCCAAAGGTCGCGTCGAAATCGACCGGTTCATCTTCACTCATATTGATGAAAATGAGGCCGTGGAACACGCGGATATGACAGGCAATCAGGCTGTTTTCCGCCTTGTCGAAATCTTCCGGCATAAGGCGCGCGGATATCAGCCGACCATCCAGCCCGAACGTCCAAGCGTGATAGGGGCAGACCAGGCGCGGCGCATTACCGCTTTCGGCTGAACAGATGGTGGACCCACGATGGCGGCACACGTTGAAGAAGGCGCGAACGCTGTCTTCATTCTCACGGATGACGATGATCTGTTCCGACCCAATCTTGAAGAGGAAGTAATCCCCCTTTTTGGGGATGCGCGACACATGGCCCGCGACGATCCATTTCTGGCTGATCACCTGATCAAAGTCGGCCTTGAATACAGCGTCGCTCGCGTAGAATTCCTGATCAAAACTATAGCCGACGCGTGTGTTGGCAGCGAGACGATGCATCAATTGGTTCTGGGTTTCAGACATCAGATTTTGATCCGTGCATTGGTGGGGTCATACATGGGTTTGAGCGAGGCGGTTGCAGGATAACGGACACCGGCGATTTCGATTTCAAAATCATCCGCGCCAATCGGGCCGACGACACCGCCATCTGCGGCTGTCACATAGCCAAGGCCACAGGCCCCGCCGAGCATCTGGGCATACATGCCCGAGCGGATGTACCCGGCAATCCGTTCCCCCTGCCAAATGGGCTCATTGTGATAGAGCATCGGCTCCGGCGATTTGAGCAGGAACTGGACAAGCTTCTGCTTCAGCCCTTCTTCCTTCTGCTTCAAAAGCGCCTCGCGCCCGATGAAGCCGCCGGGCTTGTCCATCTTCACCGCAAAGCCAAGGCCCGCCTCAAGCGGGGTGTCTTCATCGGTGATGTCATGGCCCCAGTGGCGGTAGCCCTTTTCCATGCGCAGCGCGTTGAGCGCGTGATAGCCGCAATGCTTGAGGCCAAAGGCAGCACCCGCCGTGACGATCTCGTCATAGACGCCGGTCATGAACTCGGTCGGGATGTAAAGCTCCCAACCCAGCTCACCGACATAGGTGATCCTCGAGGCCCGAACGATCGCATAGCCAAGCTCGATTTCCTGGCTTGTCGCAAAGGGGAAGGCCTCGTGCGACAGATCATTGGGGCAGATCGACTGGAGCAGCGCACGCGCATTGGGGCCCATGATCGAGATAACACCCATCGCCGACGACACGTTGGTGAGGATGGCGTGCGCATCCTCAGGAATATGCCGCGTCAGCCAGTTGAAATCCTTCACCTCTGTCTCGGCGCCCGTGACGATCAGATAGGCCGCCTGCGAGAGGCGGGTGACGGTCAGATCCGCTTCGATGCCGCCCTTCTCATTCAACCACTGGGTGTAGATGAGCTTGCCCGGCGCCACATCGACATCGTTTGCGCAGACCCGGTTGAGCACAGCGCAGGCATCGCGCCCTTCCAGACGGAATTTGGCGAAGGAGCTTTGGTCGAACAGGCCAACGGCTTCACGCACAGCCTTACACTCGGCCGCATTGGCTTCAAACCAGTTCTGGCGGCCATAGCTATATTCATATTTTGGCGTGGTGCCGGGTTCTGCATACCAGTTGGGACGCTCCCAACCGAAGGCCTCGCCATGGCAGGCACCGGCCGCGACCAGCCGGTCATGGATAGCAGACCGGCGAACACCGCGGGCCGTTTCATATTGCTTGAACGGATAATGCGTCGCGTAGAGCAGACCGAGGCTTTCGGTCACACGTTCGCGCAGATATTTCCGGTTGATCTGGAACGGCATGTTTCGCCGGATATCGACCGTCCACAGATCGGCGGGCGGAATGCCGTCGCGGATCCAGTCGGCCATCACCTTCCCGACGCCCCCTGCGGATTGCAGGCCAATGGAATTGAGGCCGGCGGCGACAAAACAGCCCTTTAATTCCGCGCTTTCGCCCAGATGATAGCGGACGTCTGGTGTGAAGCTTTCGGGACCACAGAAGAACTTCTGGATGCCCGCCTTTTCGAGCGCAGGCACGCGCCGCATGGCGTCCATCAACAGTGGTTCAAAATGCTCAAAGCTGCCGGCGATTTCATCGAAGCAGAAGTCTTCGGAAATGCCGTCCATGCCCCAAGGCCGGGCATTGGGTTCAAACGCACCGACGAGCAGCTTGCCCGCATCATACTTGTAATAGCCGCAATAATCATAATCGCGCAGCACCGGCAGGGTCGGATCAATGCCCTCCACGCCTTCGAACAGCACATAGTAATGCTCGCATGCATGGAGCGGTGCGGCTACGCCGATGCTGGCCGCCAGATCACGCGTCCACATGCCGCCGCAGATCACCACATAATCCGCGTCAATCGATCCATCATCGGTGTCGACGCCTGTCACACGGTCGCCATTGTGGCGGATTTTAGTGACCTTGGTGTTTTCAAAAATCTGTGCGCCACCGGTGCGGGCACCCTTGGCCAGCGCCTGCGTGATGTCGACCGCATTGGCATAGCCATCGCTTGGGATGTGGATGCCGCCCACGACATCATCGACATTTACAATGTGCGCGAGGTCTTTGATTTCCTGCGGCGTCACGACATGCACGGGAAGATCAAACACCTTCGCCATGGAGGCGCTACGCTTCAGCTCTTCAAAGCGCTCGGCATTGGTCGCCATGGAGATGGAGCCGCACTGCCGGTACCCCGTCGCCTGCCCTGTTTCCGCTTCCAGACCGCGATAGAGTTCGCCTGTATATTTGGCGAGCTTGGTCATGTTGATCGACGGACGCAGCTGCCCGACGAGCCCGGCCGCGTGCCAGGTCGTGCCGCTGGTCAGTTGCTTGCGTTCCAGCAGGACAACATCGTCCCAGCCAATCTTGGTCAGGTGATAGGCAATGGAGCATCCGATCACACCACCGCCGACGATGACGACGCGCGCCTTTTTGGGAAGTTCAGCCACCGATCAAACCTTCATCTTTGAATTGTCAGGGTCATAGGCGGGGTCCGCCAGCACGACGGCTGCGCGTCGTTCCCCCTGGAGATAGATATCGAATGTCGCGCCCGGCGCTGCGTTCTCGATGGGCACGCAGGCGAAGAACAGGCTCTTGCCCACGCGGTGGCCATAGCCGCCCGAGGTGGTGAGCCCGATGCACGTGTCACCAACCAAGCAAGGCTCTGCCCCGCGCACATCCACATTCGTGGCAGCGACCTCACCATAGACAATGCGGAAGCGGTCCGGCGCGTCGAGCGTCGCCTGCTTGCCGACAAAGTCGTCCTTCTTGAAGTTGATGAAGCGCGGCATGTCCGCCTCGATCATCGTCAGTTCGTTAGTGAGTTCAGACCCCCAGGCTTTGTAGCCCTTTTCCATCCGCATCGTGTTGGCGGCGTAGAGGCCGTAATTGGCGATGCCGAACTCCTGCCCGGCGTCCCAAACGGCCTGATAAAGTGCTGCAAGATCTTCCATCGCCGGATGCAGTTCCCAGCCGAGTTCCCCTGCATAAGACACGCGCAGCGCGCGCAGCTTGATGCCGGCGACAGAAATCTCCTGCCCGCTCAACCAGCGGAAGCCTTCATTGCTCAGGTCAGTCTCGGTCAGCTTGGCCAGCACATCGCGGGCACGTGGGCCGTTGAGGACGAGCACACCCAAATCCATGGTGATGTTGCGGATCGTCACATCTTCATCGGGACGCTTGCTTTGCATGAGCAGGTCCCAATCGCGCTGTTCGGCGGCAGCTGCCGACAGACAGTAGAAATGATCATCGGCAAAGCGCGTGACGGTCATTTCTCCATAGATGCGGCCCTGCACCGACAGCGGATGGACAAGGCCAATGCCGCCCAGCTTCTTGGGCATGCGGTTCGCGCAAATGCGGTTGAGGAACGCTTCGGCATCCGGGCCTGTGACGTCGTATTTTGCGAAACCGGACAGATCGAGAACCCCGACGCGTTGCGACACAGCCGCGACTTCCTTGGCCACCGCGTCAAACGTGTTGGTGCGCTGATATCCGCCTTCTTCCTCGGCTCCGTCCAGAGAGAACCACTTCGGCCGCTCCCAGCCATAGGTCTCTCCGTACACAGCGCCTGCGTCCTTCAGCGGCTCATAGAGCGGGCTCGTCTTTTGCGGACGGCCATCGGGTTCCTCTTCACCGGGAAGCCGGGTCGTGAAGGTCATGCGGTAATCAAGGAACACCTTGTCGCGGCTGTAATCCTCATCCGCATAGGGGCCATAACGGCGCGGGTCGAATTCGGTCATGTTGATGTCGGCATCGCCGAACACCATCCATTGGGCCATGTACTTGCCAGCGCCGCCGCCCTGCGCAATACCAAAGCTGGTGCCGCAACAATGCCAGTAATTGCGGAGACCAACGGCAGGCCCAAGCAAGGGCCCGCCATCGGGCGTGTGCGGAATGGCACCGTTGACGAACCGGCGCAGGCCGACTTCACCGAAGACCGGCATGCGCTCAATGGCGCGCTCCAGCCATGGGTAGATGCGTTCCAGATCTTCGGGGAACAACTCGCTGGTCGAATTCCATTCAGGATGTCCGCCGCGCGGCGCCCATGCCTCGGCTAGCCCCGTGTTTTCATAAACGCCGATCAGTCCGCTCTTCTGTTCCTGCCGGAAATAGCCTGAGACGTGGGGACAGCGCATGACGGGAATTTCCTCATCGCGTTCCATGAAAGCGGGAATCGGGTCGGTGACGACATAGTGATGTTCCATGTTGGTCACCGGAATGTCGATGCCCGCCATCTGCGCCACCTGCCGCGCATAGCAGCCCGCCGCGTTCACGACGATTTCGGCGCGGACCGTGCCTTTTTCCGTCGCGACATCCCATTCGCCCGACGGCAGCTGGGTGAGGCCGGTGACGCGGTTCTTGCGCACGATCTTTGCGCCCATGTTCTTCGCACCAATGGCCAGCGCGTTGCAGATGCCCGACGGATCGGCATGACCGTCTTCCGTGGTCCGCGCGCCTGCGATGACGCCGTCCAGCGTCATGAACGGATTGTGCCGAAGGATTTCCTCGGGCGGAATGATCTCCATTTCAAACCCGATGATCTTGGAGAAGCCCTGAATATAGCGCATCCACGCCAGTTCCCGCTCATTGGTCGCGAGCCGGATGCCGCCCGATTTGTGCCAGCTGACATATTGCCCCGTCAGCCCTTCCAACTGGGGATAGAGCTCATTTGAATAGGCGTGCATCTTGGCCAGATTAAAGCTGCCGGTGATATTGGGGCACTGGCCCGCCGCATGCCAGGTCGAGCCGGATGTCAGTTCATCCTTTTCAATCAGCAGGCAGTCCGTCCAGCCGAGTTCGGCCAGATGGTAGAGCAAGGATGCTCCCATGATTCCGCCGCCGATAATCACAACCCGTGCCGATGTTTGCATGGAAAGCCCGCTCCTCATGGGATATTTTGGCGCTGACAATAGGCCGCTCTATCCGCTTGCGACAAATGGCCATTATGCGCGCATTGGTTCAAAAAATTTTCGGGTTACAATTTGCCCGACTTCGCTAGGGGACGCCTGACATGTTTATCAAGGGGTCCAAAATATGAAAACAGCTGTTGTCACTGGTGCCGCACAGGGCGTTGGCCTCGCAACCTCCAAGTTGCTGGCGCAACAGGGCTATCATGTGGTGATGACAGATGTGCAGCCCCTTGGGACGCAAGAAGCAGACCTGACAGCGCTAGGCCTCGCCGTATCCTCAATGTCAGGCGATGTATCTTCCGAGGCCTTTGCGGCTGAACTCGCCGTCCACCTGCTGTCGCAACATGGCGGCGCGGATGTGCTGGTCAACAACGCCGGAATCAGCCTCATCTGCCCGGCCGAAGAGACGAGCCTTGATCAGTGGCAGCGCGTGATGTCGATCAACCTTGCAGGCCCCTTCCTGCTCTGCCGCGCGCTTGGGCAGCAGATGCTACAGAAGGGCGAAGGTAGCATCATCAATGTCGCCTCAATCGCAGGTCTGCACGGCGTCATCCACCGCGCCGCCTATAACGCATCAAAGCATGGTCTGATTGGCCTGACGCGCACACTGGCCGCAGAATGGGGTGGACGTGGCGTGCGGGTCAACGCTGTATGCCCGGGCTGGATCAAGACAGAAATGGACATCGCCGACCAAGGCTCCGGCGCATATGGTGATGATGACATCATCAACCGCGTGCCGATGGCGAAGTTTGCGACGCCCGAAGATGTGGCGAGAACAATTGCGTTTCTGGCCGGTGACGGCAGCTTCATCAATGGCGTCAGCCTCCCCGTGGACGGCGGATGGACCGCCGATGCAAGCTGGGATGCCCTGCGTTTAAAGACCAGATAATTTCAGGATATAGTGGATATTCGCTTCAAACGGTCTAGATGTCGTGGCGGTGTCACATTTTTCGGGGATTAGAGTGGCACTGTCTCACTTCGCAGCACATCGAGTTCAAAATTGACGATGCTCTCTGTCGCCATCCCCAAAGCTGAACCGCAGGCCTATCTGCTGTGCGCGCTACGGGTCCTGTTGATCGGCCTGCCGCTCCCGGTGCTGTTGCCGCTGCACCTTCTTTGGCAATTGCTGATGCTGCCCTCGCCTTGGGCCATGCTATACCTTCGCATTGTCTCGCGGGTGCTGGGCGCACGCGTCAAAGTCCATGGAAAGCGGCTGCGCAAAGACGTTTTCTTCGTCGCGAACCATCTGTCTTGGCATGACATTCCCATTCTCGGCGGCGTAACCGGAACTGCCTTTGTGGCGCAGGATGGCGTTCGCAAATGGCCCATCATCGGCTGGCTCGCGACGCAGAACCGAACCATTTTCGTCAACCGCGCCGGCAAGCAGCAGGTCGCAAGCCAGATCAATGTGCTGCGCGAAGCCATTGCCGAAAACTGGTCCGTCACGCTGTTTCCCGAAGGTACGACATCCGACGGGCTGGGCCTGTTGCCGTTCAAGCCTTCGCTTTTTGAAACGCTTGCGCCGCCGCCTAGGCCGATCATGATCCAACCGGTCCTGCTCGACTTTGGGGATGTCGGCCCTGACATTGCTTGGCTGGGTGAAGAAACCGGCGGAGAAAGCGCTTGGCGCGCCTTTACCCGCAAGGGCAGCTACGAAGTCGGCGTCCACTTCCTTGAGCCATTTGATCCCAGCTTAATGGCCGACCGCAAAGAAGTTTGCGCCCGCGCACGGGCGGGTATTGCAGAGGCCTTGTCAGAGCGATTGGGTTACGTCGTCCGCTGAGGATAAACCTCGCGCGGATCGACTGTAAAAAAATTCATCCCTGCCCCCAAATTTTTCAATTGTGGGGAAGCCGTAGCGGCGGCTTAACATCGGCTCCCTTATAACGATGGCGAAGCCGTTTCCCTGTTCGTAGAATCGCGCATGGCAAAAACGATCGTCTGAATGAGCATGGTTGGGCGCGCAGTTATGAAAATCGGTTTTATCGGCCTTGGAAATGTCGGCGGGAAGCTCGCTGGAAGCTTGATCCGCAACGGTCATGACGTGACGGTGCGTGATCTCGATGCCGCACTGGTTGCCGAATATGTCAGCCGCGGCGCCAAGGAAGCGGCGAGCCCCGCTGCACTGGGCGAAGCGGTTGACGTCATCATCACCTGCCTGCCCTCACCCGCTGCCAGCGCCGCCGTCGCCGAAGGGGAAGACGGGTTCCTCGCCGTCATGCGCCCCGGGCAGGTGTGGATGGAAATGAGCACCACCGACTATGCCGAAGTTCTGCGCCTCGGCCCATTGGTCGAAGCCCGCGGCGGCCTGTTCATGGAATGCCCAGTCTCGGGTGGATGCCACCGCGCGGACACCGGCAATATCTCGATCTTCGCCGCTGGCCCGCGCGAAGGCTTTGAACGCGTACTTCCGGTCCTCACCACACTCGGTCGCCGCGTGCTGCACACGGGCGATTGGGGTACGGCCTCGCAGCTCAAGGTGATGACAAACTTCCTGTGCACCGCACATCTTGTCGCGCTCGCCGAAGCGCTCACCGTGTGCAAGGCCATGGGGCTCGACATGAACACGACCTATGAGGCGATCCGCATTTCCTCGGGCAACAGCTTCGTGCACGAGACCGAAAGTCAGGTTATCCTCAACGGCAGCCGCGACATCAACTTCACGATGGACCTCGTCTCCAAGGACGTCGGCCTGTTCGACAAGATCGCGAAGGAAACCGGTGTTCCGGTCGAAATGTCGCCGTTGATCGTGCGCCTGTTCAAGGAAGGCGAAGCCACCTACGGATCGCGCGAGTTTTCGCCCAACATCATCCGCCGTTATGAAGAACCGGTTGGCATCAAGGTGCTCGGCACGGGCTTCCCCGACCAGATGGTTGATGATGAGCCCGAAGAACGGGGCTATGAAGTGGTGCCGAAGCGCTAAAGCCAGAAAGGCAAAGAATGACGATGGGCAGGCCAGCAGATCACGCCGGATGGGTCGCGCGCGCCAATGCGCTGAAGATCGACGCCGGGCTGTTCATCGACGGCGCGTCGTTTGACGCGGCCAGCGGCGCGGTGATCGATGCGATCAACCCGGCGACCGGTGCCATCATCTCCCAAATGGCGTGTGGCGGAGCCGAAGACATTGACCGCGCCGTCGCCTCTGCCAAACGCGCATGGGACGAGCGGCGATGGCGTGATCTCACACCGCGCACCCGCATGGATATCTTCCGGCGTTGGGCGGATCTGGTCGAGCGCGATGCTGCTGACCTCGCGATCATGGAAACGCTCAGCATGGGCAAGCCCGTGATGGATGCGCTATCCATCGATCTGCCGGAATCGATCGTCACCATCCGCTATTTCGGCGAAGCAATTGATAAGGCGGCGGGCGCTGTCTCCAACAGCCCCAGCAACGCCGTCCACATGGTGTCGCGCGAACCACTGGGTGTCATCGGCGCCATCTCGCCCTGGAATTACCCGCTGCTGATGGCAGCTTGGAAAGTCGCCCCTGCGCTTGCGGCGGGCAATTGCGTGGTCCTCAAACCTTCTGAGAAGGCTGCACTGTCCTGCATCAAGCTCGCGCATCTGTTCGTTGAGGCGGGCGGCCCGCCCGGCGTGTTCAACGTTGTCACCGGCTATGGGCAGGATGCTGGCAAACGACTGGCCCTGCACCCAGACGTCGCCAAGATCAGCTTCACCGGTTCAACGGCGGTCGGCAAGCAATTGATGATCTATGCCGGTGAGTCCAACCTGAAGCGGGTGGCGCTTGAGACTGGCGGGAAGAGCCCGCAGATTTTCATGCCCGATCTGACGGATATGGATGCAGCGGTGGACCGCGCCATCATGGGCATTTTCGACAATGCCGGGCAGGTCTGCAACGCGGGGTCACGTTTGCTGGTCCATGCCGATATCCATGATGACTTCGTCGCGCGTTTCGTCAAACGGGCGGGAGAGCTTTACACAACCGGCGACCCGATGGACCCCACGACCAGCCTTGGCCCTGTTGTCAGCCACGGGCATCAATCCTCCGTCTTGTCGTGCATCGAACAGGGCATGAAAGACGGCGCAACCGTCGCGCTCGGCGGCGGCACAGATGCAGCCCGGCCAGCAGGCGCTTATGTCACTCCAACCCTGTTCACGGATGTCACACCGGGTATGGCCGTCGGGCGGGATGAGATTTTCGGTCCGGTTGCGGCCCTCTTCAAATTCAACAGCGAGGCAGAAGCCATCGCGCTTGCCAATGACTCGATCTACGGCCTTGCCGCCAGCGTCTGGACCTCAGACGTCAAGCGCGCCCACCGCATGGTGAAGGCGCTGGAAGCGGGTGTAATTTGGGTCAATTGCTTTGGCGATGGCGACATGACCCAACCCTTTGGCGGGTATAAGCAGTCCGGCAATACGCGTGACAAGTCGATGGAATGCCTTGCCGGCTATATGCAATCAAAGTCCGCTTGGCTCAGCCTCGACTAGATTACCTGACGCCGCGACGTTGTTCGCGACCCAGTCCATGAAGGTGCGGATCCGCAGATTTTCGCGCATTTCATTCCGACAGATCAATCCCCATGATCCCGGGCACACCGCCTTGTGATCGATGGGTCGAACCAACCGGCCTGACGCGAGATCCTGATCTACAAAGGGACCATTGACGAGGGCAATTCCCTCCCCATTCAGTGCCATTTCCAGCGCGACGGCCAAGGTATCCACCATCAGGAAGGGAACGGATGGTTGGAAGTCCGCACCCGCGGATGCTGCCCATGCCTCCCAATTCTGCACCTCAGTGTAGATGGCCACCAGCGGGTGCGTCATCAGCGCCTCAACAGTCACCGGCTTGCCGATCTTCTCCAGAAAGGCAGGGCTGCACACGGGGTAGAGCGCATATTCAAACAACGGGACCCAATGATATTTCTTGGGATTGGGCACTTCTTCGCAATAGACCAGCCCGACATCTGCATGGACATCATCAAACGCCCAATCGACAGCGCAGGTGCTTAATGTCAGGTGCACTTCGGGATGGTCGTGCAGGAATTGCGGAACGCGCTTGGCCAGCCAGCGGATCGACGCGGTGACATAGGTCTGCACACGCAGCGGCTTATCGAGCGCATTGCGGTGCACCGCCTCCACGCCTTCTAGAAGCGATTCAAAGGCCGCGCGGACATAAGGGTAAAGCACCCGCCCCTCATCGGTGGACACGATGTGCCGCCCCTCCTGCGCGAACAGGGTGACGCCCAATGCTTCTTCAATCAACTGAACCTGATGGCTGACCGCCGGGTGGGTGAGGCAAAGCTCATCGGCGGCATCGCGGATACTCTGGTGGCGGGTCGCAGCTTCAAATCCGCGTAACGCCTTAAGCGGCGGCAGCTTCCTCAACTCGATCTTATTTTGCATTCTTGCCAATCCCGTCCCGATTCCCGGAACTTAGCGGACGAGAACCAACCGGTAAATT
>CAJBSR010000268.1 GCA_903958285.1 uncultured Sphingomonadales bacterium | reverse complement strand
TTTGCCGGTGTGGACCTGACGCGCCAGCCGTTGCCGGTTTGCCCGACCGTCCATTACAACATGGGTGGCATCCCCTGTAATTATCACGGCCAGGTCGTGACCAAGAAGGGCAAGAATGACGATCACGTCGTGCCCGGTCTCTACGCCGTGGGTGAAGCCGCTTGCGTGTCTGTCCACGGCGCAAACCGCCTTGGTTCCAACTCGCTGATCGACCTTGTCGTGTTCGGCCGCGCAACCGGCCTGCATCTGAAGGAAACGCTCAAGGCGGGTGCGGCCCAAAAGCCGCTGCCGACCAATGCGACGGACCTTCCGCTGGCCCGTGTCGATAAGTTCCGCAATGCCAAGGGTGGTTCGCCCACAGCGGACATCCGTCTCGACATGCAGCGCACCATGCAGAAGCACGCCGCCGTGTTCCGCGACAGCGCGCTGCTGTCCGAAGGTGTCGATCTGATGCGCAAGGTCAACAAGCGCCTGGAAGACGTGGCCGTGAGCGATCGCAGCCTCATCTGGAACACCGATCTTATCGAAACGCTGGAACTCGACAATCTGATGGCGCAGGCTGTCTGCACCATGGAAAGCGCTGAAAACCGCAAGGAATCACGCGGCGCCCATGCGCATGAAGATTTCCCGGATCGCGACGACAAGAAGTGGATGAACCACACGGTCAGCTGGTTTGAAGGCTGGGGCGGCAATGGTGGCAAGGTCACCCTCGATAGCCGTGGCGTGCACAATTACACGCTCACTGACGAGGTTGAGTACATCAAGCCCAAGGCACGAGTGTACTGATCTCACGTTAGAAACGCATGGAATTGGAGGCGATCTCAGCGATGCTGGGGTCGCCTTTTCCATATGCGGCAAACTTCGCGTGCCCCACCATTGTCCGCGCCCTTTTGCCTCGCTAAGGCACCCCAGAAATCTGGGCCAACAGGACACGCACCATGACCGTCACCATCCGCGAATCCGACATTATCGACAGCGTCGCCGACGCGTTGCAGTTCATCAGCTATTTCCACCCGATGGATTACATCCGCGCGCTGGGTGAGGCGTATAAGAAGGAACAGGGCCCGGCGGCCAAGGACGCGATTGCGCAGATCCTGACCAACAGCCGCATGTGCGCCGAAGGGCACCGCCCGATTTGTCAGGATACCGGCATCGTCACAGTCATCGTCAAATGGGGCCAGCAGTGCGTGCTGGAGTCGGGCCGCTCGCTGCAGGAAGTGATCGATGATGGCGTCCGCCGCGCGTACCTGCTGCCGGAAAACAAGCTGCGTGCCTCGATCCTCGCCGATCCAGCTTTCACCCGCGTCAACACGCGCGATAACACGCCGTCTGTCGTCCACCTTGAAATGGTGCCCGGAAACAAGGTGACGTTCGACGTCGCAGCCAAGGGTGGCGGGTCAGAAAACAAGACCAAGTTCAAGATGATGAACCCAAGCGACTCCATCGTGGACTGGGTGCTTGAGATGGTCCCGCAAATGGGCGCGGGTTGGTGCCCGCCGGGGATGCTCGGCATCGGCATTGGCGGCACGGCTGAAAAGGCGATGGTGCTCGCCAAAGAAAGCCTGATGGGCGCCATCGACATGGCCGAGTTGAAGGCG
>CAJBSR010000267.1 GCA_903958285.1 uncultured Sphingomonadales bacterium | reverse complement strand
GAGATTTTCTGAAAACAGGCCCATTTTTCTGCCGATTTGGTGGTTTACAGGCCGCTAAGTAAGCAGCGAAATTCCGACGCTCAGGCAAAATCCTCCATTTCGGATTTAACCAAATATTTTCCACTTCGGTTCTAATTCCCTCCGCAGGAAAAACTGTGTGTTGGGTATCTACCAATGTTGGAAGGCAATTTCTGGGCGATCAAGAATGTGCGTCTCACGCTCATTGCGCCGCTCATCGTCGCCACAGCGTCTGTCAGCTTTGCGCCACGCGCCGAAGCTGCTGGGACTGTCGCGGGCTCCACAATCGCGAATACGGCTACGGCGAACTATACGGATTCCGGGGGGAATGCGCAGACCGCCACGTCGAATACAGCCAACCTTCGCGTCGACGAGTTGCTCGACGTTGCAGTGACGTCAGCTGATCCCGGCGACATTCCGACGCTTCCGTCAGGCGTCAACCAAGTTGCCAGTTTCACCGTCACAAACACAGGCAATGGTTCCGAAGCCTACGGTCTGGCCGTCACGACCGCGCTGGGCGGGGACCAATTCGATCCAACCGCGACATCCATCGTGCTCGATACCAATGGGAACGGCGTCTACGATGCCGGTGTCGATACAGTTTATGCCGCAGGCACGAACGATCCGGTGCTCGCACCCGATGCGTCGATCCGGGTTTTCGTACTTTCGACCATCCCAGGGACCGCCGTTAATGGCGACCGAGGGCAATTATCGCTGGCCGCTGCGTCACGGACCCTCACAGGGGCACCCGGCGCATCAGCAAATGGTCAGGGACAGGGTGGCGGCGACGCTGTCGTTGGCACCTCTAGCGGCGATGGCAGCGCGAATGGCGCTTATGTCGTTCAGGCAGCCAATATCAGCTTTACGAAGACCTCCAGCGTCGTCGATCCGTTCGGCGGGAGCAAAATCGTCCCCGGCTCGATCGTCACCTACACCTTGACCGCGACCGTCACCGGATCAGGGTCTCTGACGAACGTCGCCATTGCGGACAATGTCCCGGCCAACACCACATATGTCGCCGGAACGATGACCCTTCAGGGCGCATCCGTGACCGATACGGCGGACGCAGACGCAGGTGTGTTTGTGCCACCTGCCGGGGTCGTGCCCGGACGCATCGAGGTTGCCCTAGGCGCCGTTGCGGCCAGCCAAACCCGCACCATCACCTTCAATGTCCGAATTAACTAGGGGCTTTGGAGGGACACAAGATGCGTATTTTAATCCTTCTATTTCTATTGCTTAGCCCAGTTTCTGGGCATGCGGCAGATGCTATTGCGCTCGACAGTTCCGTCTTTGTCGAACGCGAAGTGCCGGCCGCTGGAGGCAAGACAAAAACCGTGCTGGAGGAACCCAAGGTGGTCATCCCCGGTGATCGGTTGGTCTTCATCCTCCAATACCGGAACACCGGCACGCAATCCGCCAAGGATTTTGTCGTTACCAATCCGATGCCAGCACCCGTTGCGTATCAGGGCACATCCGACACCGTCGCGCAGGTTTCTGTCGACGGCGGAAAGACGTTTGCCCCGCTGGCCTCACTCAAAGTCCGCGAGACGGATGGCGCTGAACGTGCCGCCCGGCCCGAAGACGTAACGCATGTCCGTTGGGTCCTGCGCGAACCAATCGCAGCAGGTGCCCAAGGCAAACTGAGTTTCCGCGGCGTCGTCCGCTGAATACCCGCAATGGCACCGGCGGGGGGTGGGCTTCGGTGTCGCTTAGAGCGAAGAGAGACCAAAAATGACTAAGAATATCAAACTGCTGGCAACAGGTAGTTGTCTTGCACTGGCGGTATTTGGGGCCTCCCCTGCGCTGGCTGTGGGTACAACGTCTGGTTCCACAATCACAAACACGGTCACCGTCAACTTCCAAGTTGGCGGCGTTTCCCAGACGGCGAGCACGGGGTCGAACGCGATCACGGTTGACCGCCGGGTTGCCATCCGCGTTCAGGAAACCGGCACGGTAACAACGTCGGTCGTCCCCGGCCAGGCAACTGCTGTGACAACCTTCACGATCACCAACGACACCAACGCCACGATCGATATCGGCCTGACAGCCGCGCAGCTCGCGGGCGGCACGGCAGCCCACGGCGGAACGGACAATTTCGATGTCACCGGTCTCGGCGTCTTTGTCGATTCCAACGGCAACGGAACTTATGATGCCGGTACCGACACCGCCGTCACCTATCTGGACGAAGTGGTAGCAGACGGCGTCCGCACGGTCTTCGTGATTGGCGGCGTCCCGGGAACGCGCGTGAATGGCGATGTCGCCGGCGTGACCCTGCAGGGCCAGGCTCGTGAAGGTGGCGCTGCGGCAACGCAGGGCACTGTCATCACGGCCACAGCAGGCGCCAACACCGCTGGTGTTGACACTGTGCTGTTTGACGCCGTTGGCGTTGTTGCAGGCGATATCGCCAATGACGGTCGGTCGAGCGATGATGATGACTTCACCGTCTCTGCCGCTATCCTGAACGTCTTCAAGCAGAGCCGCATCGTTTCTGACCCCGTCAACGGCACCACAAACCCGAAGATGATCCCGGGCGCGACGATCGAGTATTGCATCGTCGTTTCCAACGGTTCGGGCGGTGCTGCCGCGACCAGCGTCAACATCTCTGACCCGCTTCCAGCCCAAACGACTTATGATTCCGGCTACGGGATCTTCCAGTCGGGCAGCTATACGGGCACGGCACCGAGTGGTACCTGCAACCTGGACGGCACCGCAGGCGGGACGTTCGCGGCGGGCACCGTTTCGGGCACGTTGGGGACAGTCAACCCCGGCACGACCCGGACGCTCTACTTCCGCGCGACGATCAACTGATCGGATTGAGCTGAACTGGGGGCTGGCAACAGCCCCCGGCCTGCCCACCGCTTATGCGTAACACGATCCTTCATCTCTTCGCCTGGATGGTCGGGATGGCGGTAGCCCTTATGGGGGCTGCCGCCGCACCCGCTTTCGCGCAGGATTCGATCGTGATTTCCAACATTGCGCGGATTGAGTGGCAGGCACAGGGCCAGTCGCTCTCAACACTGTCAAATCGCGTGGATCTCGTCGTTGATCTTACGCCACCGCCTGTCTCATTGACCACTTATCAGTTTGCAAAGGGCCAGGGAACTCTGCTGAACGTGCCCGCGACAACGTGTCAGGGCTCGAATGGGCTACAGCCTCTGTCCTTGGATGGCGTTTGGGCAGGCACAAACCTCAATCCGGCGCAGCTGGAACAGTCCAACCAAATCCGCGCTGGCGAGCCGCTTGTCGTCGCGATTTCCGATCCGTCGGAAAATCGGAACCCGAATGTTGCCGAGACGATCTCCGTCCGTCTCGAGACCCCATCGGGCGATTCCGAGACGATCCTCGTCACGGAAACAGCCCCCAATAGCGGCGTTTTTGCAGGAATTATTCCAACGGCCTCGATCCCCCCGACGGCCGTTTCCGGCGATTGCCGGCTTTCTCTGTTCCCGGGGGAACGACTGACGCTTGAATCGCATGACCCGACGACGGGCACGTTGATCGCGCAGTCTGCACTGGAAGTGCTCATCGACCCCTATGGCGTTGTCTTCGATAGCGGAGACGGGGCGCCGGTATCCGGAACGCGCGTCACATTGGTTGATGCAGCGACGGGCCAGCCCACGCAAGTCTTTGGGGATGATGGTGTTTCCAGCTTTCCGTCGAGCCTGGTGACGGGATCTACCGTCACTGACAGCAGTGGTGCTGTGTACCGCTTCGATCCTGGCGACTACCGGTTCCCGTTCGCGCGGCCCGGCCAGTACCGCCTGCTCGTTGAGCCACCAGCACCCTATTCATCGCCGTCGAAGTCAGCGCCGCAATATCTGGCTGCGCTCCGAAGGCCTGATGGGCAACCTTTCACATTGGCGGGCGCGTCATATGGAGAGGTGTTCACCCTCAGCGATCCGGCTCCGGTCAGGATCGACATCCCGGTCGACAGGCCGGGCATCCCGCTTTCCATCCGGAAAACAGCGTCGCAACCCGTCGCTGTGCCCGGAGACGCGCTCCAGTTCCGTGTCGAGCTGCGCAACGGCGACGCTGTGCGCGCGACCGGCGCGATCACGATCACAGACGTCCTGCCCGACGCCATGCGCCTCAAACCCAAGACGGTGCGATTCGATGGAACGCAGGTCGACTACACGATCACTGCTGATGGCCGAACACTCAACGCCTCGGTGCCCCCGCTTGCCGCCGGCAAGATGGGCTACCTGACCTATGTGGTTGAAATCAGGGCAGATGCACAGCCCGGAAATGCAACAAACCTCGCGAGCGCAACCGACAATCGCGGCACGCAAACAGCGGTTGCTGACGCGACCGTGCGGATTGCGCGCGACGCTTTGGGAGACCGGATTACCATCATCGGGCAGATCACAGACGGTGGCTGCACAGTTGATCCGACAAAAGCCAAAGGCGTGCCAAACGTCCGCGTCATGCTGGAAGACGGCAGCTATGCTGTGACGGACAGCGATGGCCGCTATCACTTCGAAGGCGTTCTTCCCGGCCTGCACGTGGTCCAGATCGACCCCTCAACGCTTCCCGAAGGGCAAGTGCCCGCGCAGTGTGCGGTCAACGCCCGCAGTGCCGGCAGTGCGATCTCTCGCTTTGTCGAAGGGCGTGGCGGCGCGCTTCTGCGGGCGGATTTCCGCACCCGGCCCGGCGAGAACACCGCACGCCTGACCGCGGCCGGCGCACAACGTGCTGAGGCCCCGACGGCAGCCGAAGCAGCGGGCGCGACGCGTGACTGGTTCACGGGTCAGACCCCCGGCATTGCATGGCTGTTTCCGGAAGCAGATCACAACCCGCGCACCAAGGCGGTCCGCGTCGCGATCAAGCATCTGCCCGGCCAGTCGGTGAAGCTCTTCGCCAATGGCGCGCCTGTCCCCGCCCTCGCCTCTGACGGCACGAAGAAGGACGGTAGCGGCACGATTGCGGTCAGCCTTTGGCGTGGTGTTGAACTGGCGACCCGTGAAACCAAGCTGACCGCCGAGATCGTGGATGCGAACGGCACAGTTGTTGAGCGCCTGTCGCGCTCGGTTTACCTCTCCTCGAGCCCGATGAACGCGGTTCTTGACCGTTCCAAGTCGGTGCTCGTGGCGGACGGCGTGACCCGTCCTGTCATCGCCCTCAAGCTAACGGACCGTGACGGACGGCCTGTGTCGCAGGGCCTGACGGGCGATTTCGCCGTTCCTGCCCCCTATTACCCGGCCGTAGAAGCCGATGCGCAGGCCGCGCGTCAGTTGTCGGGTCTGGAGCGGGCAAAGCCTGTGTGGCGCGTCGAGGGCGATGACGGCATTGCCTATATCGAACTCGAACCGACCACGACCTCAGGCTCGTTGAACATCACCCTGCCCCTGCGCGACCGTGACGTGGTCCGTCTGGCACGGATTGATGCCTGGTTGGACCCGGGCAAGCGGCCTTGGACGATTGTCGGCTTTGCCGCAGGCACCACCGGTTTCAACACGCTGGAAACGCGCACGGAGAAGCTCGGTGCCGATGGCCAGAACTGGTACACCGACGCACGCCTCGCGCTCTACGCAAAGGGCCGCGTGAAGGGCAAATGGCTGATGACCATGTCGTATGACAGCGACAAGGACAAAGACGATACGCGCTTTGGCGGAATCATCGATCCAGATGCCTATTACACTGTTTATGCTGATCGGACGCAGCGCCGCTTTGACGCCGCCAGCGTCCGCCGCCTCTATCTGAAGCTGGAACGCCCGCAATTCTATGCCCTGTTCGGCGACTATGAAACGGGTCTGGGGGAAGCCCAGCTGACCCGCTATGTCCGCTCGTTCAACGGCGTGAAGGCGGAATTCAAGAACGAACATCTGGGCGTTACGGCTTTTGCCGCTGACACGCCCTATCGTCACCGTCGGGAGGAAATTCAGGGTAATGGCTTGACGGGGCCATATGCACTGGCCGCCCGCGACATCCTGCCGAACAGCGAAAAGATCGTGATTGAAACCCGCGATCGCCTGCGTTCGGACCGGATCGTCGAAAGCCGCACGCAGGTCCGCCATATCGATTACGACATCGACTATGTGGCTGGCACGCTGCGCTTCCGTGAGCCGATCCTCAGCCGGTCCTCGGGCCTCGACCCCCAGTTCATCATCGCGGATTACGACGTGGACGGCGTCGCACAGCGCGTGATGAATGCAGGTGGCCGGGTCAGCTGGAACAACACGTCCAAGTCGCTTCAGGTGGCGGCCACGGCCGTTCATGACGAAGATGACAACCTCCGCACATCGGTGGGCGGCGTGGATGTGCGCTTCAAGCCCAGTGAGACCACTGAGCTTCGTGCGGAAGTTGCGGTGAGCGACCAGCAGGCCAAGGCCTTGGGCACCATGCAGGCCGCCGGCACCAGCACGGCTTGGTTGGTCGAAGCAGAACATCATGGTTCCAAGTTCGACGTACTGGCTTACGCGCGTGAACAGGAGTCCGGCTTTGGGGTTGGCCAGATCAATGGCGGTGAAAACGGCACCCGCAAGTTCGGCATCGACGGCCGTATGCGGATGACCCAGCAGCTTTCATTGACCGGCAGCGCCTGGCGCGAAGAATATCTGAATGACATTTCGAAGCGGGATGCGGCCAAGGCATTGGTTGAATATCGCACGAAAT